>JBBQNS010000028.1:0-34742 GCA_038330175.1 Kiritimatiellia bacterium | reverse complement strand
GAAGCGCACCAGCGCGGAGCACTGGCAATCATTGAACCGATGAGGCGACCAACCTCCTCGGTGCAGGCGTAGAGTGCGCTATGCTCCGTCTTTGAAAGATAGTCACATTCCAAAGACGTATCGAGCCAGTGCTGGGTCTCGGAGTTTTCGGCATCGGCATCCGTAAGTTTTGACACGAAATGTGCCACGTAGCATCTCTTTCGCCAAGCTTCGGCAATGTTCGCACCGACGGAACGTGACGAACGGCGAATTTGGTCTATGAGCGAATAGGTCTCCTCCTTGGGGAACTTTTTGCTGACAGCAAATACACCTTGTTGCAAGGCAAATGCTTTTTGATAGGTAGCCAAATCACGATAACTGCTAACGGCCTTCATATCGCAACTGTGTCTGCCGATTAGCTATATGAAAATATTATTAGTTCTAACTAAATGATCCGAGTGTGCAGTAAGCCGGCTGCAGAGCATCAAGCCCCTGCAAACTGCCGATTGCACACTGCCAACTGGCTCAAACCGTTGATTTTTTAACTACTTCAGGAATTATGATTACGGTTTACAGCAACAAAAACAACGCCTGGAGGGATGCCTATAACCCACTTCGTGGGATGAGCCTGCCTAAGCTGGTCTCGCTCCTGGAGGCTGGCGAGCGTGGCGCTTATGCCGATCTGCAATGGTTCTACCATTATATGGAGCGGTCGGATGCCATGATCCATGCGGTGATTCAACGGCGCCGGGCGGCATTGCTGGCGTGTGACTGGGATATCCGCCTTTCGGCGGAAGTGGGCAGTGAGCAGTAAGAAAACCGATCAAGTATTGGGTGAGGAACAAGCGGCGTTCCTCCGAGAAGCCTATGACCGGGTGGAGAATTTTAGGGACGCGGTGTCGTTTCTATTTTCCGGGTTCTTCCGGGGGTTTGCACATTTGGAGAAACATTTTGCACCCTCTGGTATGGTGACACGGCTTGAGCCGGTGGAACAATGGTTCTGGGTGCGTGAGGGGCTATTCGGGGCTTGGGAGTATAACCAGGACGCGAGAAGTGGACAGGCGCGTGGGGCGCCAGTTGATTTTGAAAACTTTCTGGTATTTGAATCTGTACCCCTGAATCGAATGTTGGCGGTATTGTATCTTCGAAAGAATCTAAGCCAAAAGGACTGGGATTCGTTTCTGGAGGTTTATGGGATCCCGTCCATATTTCTGGTCGGGCCGCCGAATACGCCGGAGACCAAGGAAGCGGAATACCAGAAGATCGCTCAAGAGATCATGTCGGACGGCCGGGGGTATTTGCCGAACGGTAGTGATGTGAAGTTTGTGAATGGCGGTGGTAGCAAGCCTCCGTTTTTAGAGCACATTGATTATATCGATCGGCAAATCACACTGGCGGCAACTGGTGGCCTGTTGACGATGCTGGCGGAGTCTGGATCGGACACACTGGCAGGCAATGCGCATTCGGACACCTTCCTGCAGATCGCCCGCGGCGATGCAGCCTTGTTGAGTGGATTATTTCAGGAGCAGTTTGATACGCCCCTACTCCATCAATATTTCCCCGGGCAACCGATTTTGGCGTATTTCGAGTTCGCCCCGCCTGCAGCGGATGAGGTGTCGCGAGTAGTGAAGGATGCGGTGGAGCTGGCGAAGGCGGGGTATCGGATGGATGCGGGGGAATTGGGGGAGAAGACGGGGTATAAGTTGGATCGGGTGAGCGATCCGCCTTCACGCAAGGCTACGGCGAACGGCGCATAGCGCCGGAAGACGGGGTATCGGCTGGAACGAGCCGCCGTGCGTGGAACCCCACAACTGACACCCCGCACTCCATCGGTCGATTACGAAAAATAATCGGTCGATTATCAGTCGATTGACCGGAACGTTTGGCGAACAACCTCCCATATGCGCCACTGATCTGACTTGCGCGGTGACTTGCGTGATGACCTGCGCGGTGGATACGTAAAACGGCATACAAACGCATGCAAGACAGTGAGTTATCTTGGTGCCGACTTGGTGCCGACTTGGTGCCTTATGGCAGATATCCAGTTTTTTTGCTCAACTTCTACTCAAGTTGCAGCCTTCTGAATTACAATGCAATAATCATCAACAACTTACGAGATCCTTTACTCAAAGATAATGGCCCCTTTGATTGTGAGCGATTGCCCATTTGGCACCTTTGTGGCCCCATCAATCCGACACCTTAAAATACGTTTTCATGATGCCAAGCAAATCAAATGGGGTCAGGCGAATGCCGCTATTACCCAGAGATTGAATGATGGCGGGCCATTCGGGCGATGTTACGGGAAATGCCTTTAGGAAGGCTCGAACATCCTCTGCTATTTTGCCGAGCAGATCCAATTCCTGGCCAACTGGTAGGATGGAAGCCAATCTGAAAACATCCGAACGGTGTTTGTGCACTTCGTCTTCCTTGACCACCGTATGACCTTGTGAACGGCGCAGGGCGAGATCAAGCCATGCGCAGGCCTTGAGCACGATCAGCCCAGCTGGCTTGATGAGCGGCAGGCCATTGAGAATATCCCGCTGGCCCATGATGAACTGATAGTAATCATGATCCATGAGGATGGCGGAAAGGCTGGAGAGATCTTCATCGACAGGGATCGGAACAACTTGCTGCCCGGGAAACGGTTCAATATCCAGAGGCACTGCAGAGAATAGTTCAATCATTTTGGGATAATTGGCCGTGGATGGTTTGATAAAGCGGAAGTACGTCTGCTTCCCATCAGACCGCTGCCCCACTTCGTATCCGCCCTTTTCTATGAACGCCCAGAAGTGCGGGAAGAAACGTGTCTGGACGGCTTTGAGAACCAAAACCATATCGATGTCCTTGGTGGCCCGGAAGTGACCGCCAATACGAGTAAACCACTCATCGCAGGCCGCACCGCCGATAAGGACAAACGATTCTTCGAACCCGGCAAAATGCCGCCTGAAGTTTTCCATACCTGTTACCATGTCATATCCTCCAGAAGAGATTTGGCCGCCAAATTCACCCTTTCATCGGGTGAATCCGCAAGGCTCAAGAACAACGAAAGACGGTCCACTATGGCATCTTCAGCCATAAGGCCTGGATCATACCGCCAGCACTCGACGCGCGCGGAGGCTTCCTCTTGCTGATCCACCTCATGAATAGTCCGGGCACCCTTCAATCTTTTCCACTCTGCCAATTCACAGGCATAGGTGGGGAGAGGGTCATCTTCCAGCAGACTATATTTTGACAGGGCAGTGAGCCCGGCCGGGAGGAGAGTCGGCGTTGATTTTTCAAACTTCACCCAACAAGTCCGCCCGGTTGGTGACCCAAGGAATGGAAGAGCCGCCTCCCACAAGGCGCGACCCTGATGAAGAAACCGGAGTCCGCGCGGCTTGGCGCCCTCCTCCCTCAAGCATAATTTATTGGCAGTCAGCTCATCACGAACCTTCGTCATGGTCATGGCGGAATAACCCAGAAGTTTGGCCCACTGATTCAGCAACAAGCCATCCAGCTGCGGGCGTAAGATCTGAAACAGAACCGTAACCTGGGCAGTGGCAGACAGTTTCATAGAGTTTGCCATACGCTGGTATTGTTCGCACAGGCTGGCGAAAGGCGGAATGAAAAGCTGAAGCCCGGGGACGATAAACGGCAACCCTAGGTGGACAAGCCGATTACGCCGGTAGACATCGAACGCCGGATACACAAAAACCACCGGACAGTTGAACTGTTCTATAAGCAGACGATGCCTGGATTGAAGTTCGGTCGCAGACGGCACCTCTTTATCAGTCTCCGCTTGAGCTAAAATGAGCATTTGGTCAAGCCAGCGCCACTCCAAGAAACGGTAGTCAGCAGCCAAAAAGAAGGGAAGGCCGGCTAACCGGTCCGCAGGCAGACTTCGCAGTCCGGCAGGTTTCCCGGCAACCAGTTCCAAGTATTCGGACAGATGCTGATTTGCCTTCATGGCTCTATAATAAACCATCATTACGATAATACATCAACTTTATTTATTATTGATATTATGGTTTATTATTATAATAAAGGGCCAATGAATTGATTGTCAGCCACTCATCACAGCCCGCCTGTGTCCGGTTTGGATGTATGTCGCAAATGTAAACAATTGGTGTAACCGTTCACGGGGTATAGAAGTAGGATTTCCGAAAAAGATCGGTGCTCCTTGCGCCATCGTGAGAACTGCTGACTCCCTTGGCCTCGATTAAGCGTATCGGTTAAGGGTATCCGACGAAGGGTGGCGGTTAAGAAGGCGATAAAGTTTCCGCTTAAGAGCGCACACACTCCGCACCAGCACTTCATCCCCACACGGCAACCCCACACGTACTCGGTTACACTTAATCGGCCCGCTTACTCGATCCCGTCTTTTCGCGCGAACGATGAGATCAGCCCGGCGTCCCAGCGGCGGTGGAGTCCCGCACAAAATGAGCGAAAGGTAACTTTTTTTCGGGGGTCGAACCTGCTGTCCAGAAGCCCACCTACGCCACTCGACATCCAACACGATTCGCGGCTACGCGCGCAATACGTTTGCGCCGTTGCGCAATTTCTACTTTACTACCCCGTGAACGGTTACGATAAAGCTTACCCAAAAATAGGTCATGATCTTTTTCGATTTGGTCATATTTAATATATGGGCCGACTTGCTCGCTACTTTGACGAATTCTGAATCTGCGGTGCCCGCCTTCGCCACTGTCGGATTGTTAACCAAACCATCGGCAGGACAAGCCAATACGTAAGAATAAAACATGGGTGGCGCCACCAACTCATGCCGTCGAATCCCCATGACGACAAAGGGTAGAAGACGGGCGTCTGGAATGTCCCCGCACCATGCGTGAGCGAATCCATAAAGACGTGCAGCGGCCAGGCTAGTGAGGGGATAAATAGCGGCCGCCATGCTAGACGTATGATACCCACGGAGGCAAACGCCACAACAAGGCTGTGCATGTAGCGGTAAACCACCAATGAACTACCGTCGACATTTTGGAAGAAGTTACCACCCTGCAAGCCACTCAGACAAAAGGCAAGAATGCCCGGCCCCAGCGACACAACATCGGGCAGCATCCCAAACACGGAGGAGGCCCAAACGGTCCAGTCTTTAGTCCAGCGACAAGGGGATCCCCGTAATCCTCCAGCCAAGCCGGTCCGGCTGCATAATGTCGCGCCATACACCGCGTGTGATAGTGTGTCCATAATGTGGTTACGAGTAGCACATCCCATTTTTCTCTGCAAACTATATGCTACCGATGCGATTTAGTTGACTTGTATGGCTCTGCATCACAATAATAATCCTTGTTCTTCAGCCCAATGCTAAGCAAGCCAAAGAAGATTACGATCAAGACTACGATTAGGAAATAGTCCTGGCCTAGACTCGATTGATTCGATTCGCAAGAGAGTAAGGTCTTGTTGCGGCAATATCGTCATAGTAGAGTGAGGGGAAAACGGAGGGCATCATGACTACAGCGTCACATCCATGGAAACAGACACTTGAACATCAGGCACGGGCCTTACAGGAGTTAATGGGAATCCATCGTCTTTCGGACACCACGCACGTCAAGCTAGAGGAGACCGTGGTACTCGGGTGTTACGCCATCCGCCGCCTGATCAACGGGTTTCTCCTTTCTGAATCCCTTCGCAACCAGTCCGTCCCGATGACCGCGTTCCCGCGCCGACAACAACACACTCCCACGCTCGGCGGCGAGCCGCTTCAGAGCCGTTATGACTTGGGCGCCGGGCAACCGGTGCAACACGACCCACTCTTTCTTTGCCACCAGGTGCTACAAAATTGTGCCTTCGAGCCATGGCTGGAACCGGAGCATCGCCTGACCGGCGTTTACGTGACCTCTGATCATCAACGTAAGATCGCACTCTACGGCGTCAGCCTAGGCACTTTCCGTGACCTCTTCCTCACCATCAGCGCCGAAACATGATGCTTGAGCGGCTACAGAAGAAGATTGAGGCGGTAAGGGAATAGTCGTACGGACAGGAAGTGAGCTTATATGAATAACTTATGGCGGGTCAGTCTATGCTTTGTGATATTTTCTGGGTTGATGTTGAAGGCTTCAGCTTCTGAAAACGCTCCTCAGGAATTAGTTGTTTATCCGATTGGGTTCGCGGATGGCCCGAACTCAGTCGAGGTTATTAAAAGCGTGCTCGGCAACGATATCCACGTGGTCTATGACCGTATATCACGCAAACTGCTTGTCCTCGCTTCCAGTAACCAGCATGCCGCCGTGGCCATGCTGGTTAAGCAAATGGATGTGCCACTGAAAAATGTGAGTGTCACCGTCACGTTCAAACGGACTGACGACCGAGATCACGCCAGTAGCTCTCTTACAGGAGGCGGTCAAGTCATACGCACCCCGCAAGGCGGAATGCGCACCACCGTTCGCCTCACCCCCTCTTTGGTCAATCAGCAAAGCGAAATGACCAGCAGCGCCAAGCAACAACTCCTCGTCTCCAGTGGAAAACAGGCCTCCTTGGCAGTGGGTGAAGAGGTCCCGTATATTGACTGGCTTATGGAATATGGATTCCATAATCGAATTATCACGCAACGGGTCAACTGGCAACGTGTCGGTTCATTCCTCGTCATTGAACCCACCATCATCGGGGAGGGCCCCATGATCCGGGTAAAATTAACACCTGAACTGAGCGGGCTCGTGGACAATTCGCCTTATCGTACCCGCTTTGACACCGTCAGCACTGAAGTAATTGTAAGTGATGGTATTCCGTTCACGCTGGGTGGTGCGGGTCAGAACCAGGAGTTCTATTCTCGCTTCCTGATCGGTGTGGACCGCTCCGGCAAGCGCGAGAACCTGAACATCGAGATGACAGCTCGAATTTTATCGCCGGAGAACCAGTAGTATCCCCGTGTGCCCTTTTCTCGTCAGATGTCTCCCTGAGATCTCCAACACACCCTGTATTCACGCGAGTTTATTGAGGCCGGAACGTCCTTAGGCGATGATTTGGGGTTTCCCTTCGTCCTTGCTTTTGCCGCCCATTCTGTGGCAATATCAATGCCTTTTTACACGAAGATATGTCGATAATGCTTGAATCCTACGCAAAGAAAATCCTCAGGGCCAAGGTCTACGACGTGGCCGTGGAGTCCCCTCTGAATGATGCCGCCGGGCTGTCCCGCCGCCTGAAGAACCGCGTTCTGCTCAAACGCGAGGATCTACAGCCGGTGTTCTCCTTCAAGCTGCGGGGGGCCTACAATAAAATCGTGCAACTCTCGGCCGCGGAAAAGGCGCGTGGTATTATCTGCGCCTCTGCCGGCAACCATGCTCAGGGCACGGCTCTCGCGGCGCGCAAGCTCGGCATCAAGAGCGTGATCGTAATGCCGCAGACCACTCCCGACATCAAGGTCAACGCCGTGAGGAATTTAGGTGGCCAGGTGGTGCTCGCGGGTGATTCCTACGACGAGGCCCATGCCCACGCCTGCACCCTCACCGAGGAGAAAGGCTATACCCCCGTGCACCCGTACGACGACCCCGATGTCATCGCAGGCCAGGGCACGGTCGCCATGGAAATCTTGCGCCAGTATACGGGTCCCATCGACGCCATCTTTGTACCGGTGGGTGGCGGCGGGCTGGCCGCTGGCATCGTCGCCTACGTGAAATACGTGCGCCCGGAGATCAAGGTCATCGCGGTCGAGCCGGAAGATGCTGCCTGTCTGGCCGCAGCTATGAAGGCGAAGAAGCGTGTCACTCTGGACCAAGTCGGCTTATTTGCCGATGGCGTCGCCGTAGCCTGCATCGGCAAAGAAACCTTTAAGGTGCTGAAGCACCATATCGACGAGGTCATCACCGCTAGCACCGACGAAATCTGCGCGGCCATCAAGGATATTTTCGACGATACTCGCTCCATCGCCGAACCCGCAGGCGCGCTGGCACTCGCCGGACTCAAAAAATACGTGGCGCGCGAGGCCTGTGAGGGCCGTACCCTGATTGCCATCGATTCCGGCGCCAATATGAACTTCGACCGTCTGCGCCATATTTCTGAACGTACCGAGATCGGCGAGAAACGCGAGGGCGTGTTCGCCGTGACGCTACCAGAAAAGCCCGGTGCCTTTCGCTCTTTCTGCGCCGCGCTCGGTAAGCGCAACATCACCGAGTTCAACTACCGCTACGCCGATGCGCGAAACGCGCATGTCTTTGTCGGCCTGCAACTCCGCCAAGGCGACCACGAGCGCGCTGAACTCACGGCTGGGTTAGAAAAAAAAGGCTATCCGGTGCTAGATCTCTCCGACGACGAGATGGCCAAGCTACATATTCGCCACTTGGTCGGCGGCCATGCCCCCATCGGTGATGAGCGCCTGTTCCGTTTCGAATTCCCGGAACGCCCCGGCGCGCTGATGAACTTCCTGACCCGCCTTGAGGCGCGTTGGAATATCTCTCTATTTCACTATCGCAACCACGGCGCCGCCTACGGCCGCGTACTGGTGGGGCTGCAACTGGGAGGGCGCTCCCATGCTGAACTGCTGGAGTCGCTAACGGCTGTTGGCTATCCCTTCCAGGAAGAGTCCGACAACCCCGCCTACAAACTCTTCCTAGGCTAAACACTCGCGGGTCAAGCGACGGCAGCGCGTACCCCTAAATAAAGTTCATGTCGGTAATCAAGTCAGCAGGCAATTTTCATGGGTATTTTGGCAGCTTTGTGCCGTGTACTGATGGAACTCAATCCGCACCCCGCTTGGATCCGTTGTCCACATCTGCCAGCTATGATCCGCCCCAAGCTTCTTTTCGGTCGCTTCATGGCCATTTTCAACAAGGCGCTGACCCACCTGCATGATATCGTCAACCTCAAGACAGAGGTGCATGATAGGACTCTTAGCCTGAGTATCAATGGCGTCCTGTTGAAAAACCTCAATATAGGCACCAGGGCACACCTCCAGATAGAACCCGATCACCTGATCGCTGTGGATGAAATCAAAGGCCTTCTTCATCCCCAGTCCGCCGCAGTAGAACCGCTCCACCGCCGCCAAATCCTTTGCCGCCAAACATATATGTGCAATCCCTTTAATCATCCTCTACTCCTTTACTCCTTGTTTGTCACTTTTGAGTTTCGCTATAAAAAAAAGAGGCAACCTGCTTTTCAACAGATTGCCCCTTCTTGAATCGATTTTACGGAAGATTAACGACGTCCGCCGCCGTAACCACCGCCCGAGCCGCCACGCCCGCCGCCGCCTTCACGGGGAGCTTGAGGACGCGCTTCGTTCACCGTCATGGCGCGGCCTTCAAGTTCTTGCCCATTGGTGGCCGAAATAGCTGCCGCCGCCTCTGCATCGGTGCTCATCTCGACAAAGCCGAAGCCCTTGCTGCGACCGGTCATGCGATCCATGATCACATCCGCAGTCTGAACTTTACCATGCGCGGAAAACAACTGATGCAGTGTTTCGCTAGTGACTTCGTAACCCAAGTTTCCAACATACAGTTTCTTACCCATCTTCGATCTCCTCATTGAGGACTAGTGGATCCATTCTTTTGCTTTCTGGCTCCTATAGAAAGAGGTCCAACTCGAACCCATTTAAGGAGGAAGATCGAAACAGGTCAGGTATTCAAGGTCGCATTAGCAACCCATCCCCTTCTCTTCGTCATCCAACTGTCCGAATAGATTAGCGGATTTCCCTCGCCAAGGGTATTGATATAATAAAATAATATATTTACTGGAATTCCTGCCGATCCCCTTGCCTGGCATAGCCCGAGCAAAAATACGAGGTAAGGCGCCACTCACGGAGGGGCACACGGCACCTATATGTTCTCCCTTGCCGTCGCCTGTCCTGTCTGGCAGTCTGCACCACATGAGTGAGGAGATCATACCCGAGCGCGAAGCATTCATCAAACTAGCACAGGCCGTAATGCCGTTCGGTAAATACGCCGGTCGGCGTCTTGTCGATCTACCTGAAACCTATGTGATCTGGTTGAAACACAAAGGGTTCCCTAAGGGCGAATTAGGAAAACTGCTGGAAAGCGTGTACGACATCAAAGCTAATGGGTTGGAATACCTTTTTACCCCCGGCTCAAAAAATCCTGAAAAATAAAAAATGAATACCATCAAAACGAGATGTGACTGGTGCGGGAATGATCCTCTCTACATCGCTTATCACGATGACGAATGGGGTGTGCCGGTTCACGATGACTGGCGGCTATTCGAATTCCTAATACTGGAAGGCGCACAGGCGGGCCTCAGCTGGATCACCATCTTGCGTAAAAGAGAGAACTACCGAAAAGCGTTTCAAGGCTTCGACTGCAAACTCATCGCTGGATATACCCAGAGCGACGTAGCCCGACTGCTGGCCGACCCAGGCATCATCCGCAATCGTCTCAAGATCGGATCAGCCATCCGAAATGCACAGAGTGTCCTGGCCATCCAGAGGGAATATGGATCACTTGACGCCTATCTCGGGCAATTCGCTGATGGGGCTCCAAAACAGAATACCCGAAAGAACCAGTCTGAGTTACCCGCGCAAACACCGGAGTCAGAGCGAATGAGCAAGGAACTAAAAAAACGGGGATTCAACTTTGTGGGTCCAACGATCTGTTACTCCTTTATGCAGGCAGTGGGCATGGTGAATGACCACATAACCGCTTGCTTTCGACACAAGGCCATCGCGCATGCCGGCAAATGAGACCTTTTGTATTCTCTAAAACCCTGAAAAAGCATAAAGAAAACCATGACTAATTCCTTCAAAATGAAATTCGGCCGATATGATTATGCGGCCTTTGTTAGTTTTTTTGCCTATGCAGCGGGCTCTGTGGTGGTGCCTGTTGCTTTGGTTTCACTATCCCGTGAGCTAGGCTTTTCGCTCGATAGCGGCGGGATGACCGCCAGCGGTGCGCTTCACATGGGGCGTACGGTTTCGATGGTGCTTGCCATGCTAATCTGCGGGTTTGCATCAGCGCATTTCGGAAAAAGACGGACGCTGGGGGTGTCAGTTGCCTTGATGGGCGTCGGCATTTTGCTTTGTTCGGTGGCTCCATTATATGGGATTCTCTTTGCAGCTTTGCTCATCGCAGGGCTTGGCGAAGGCGTAATTGAAGGCCTGGCAACACCGTTTGTTCAGGATCTCCATCCCAAAGAACCTGGCCGATATATAAATTTTACCCACTCGTTCTGGTCTATCGGAGTTCTCGTTACGGTGCTGACCACGGGGGCGGTCCTCTCCCTTGGCGTCTCTTGGCGGTCGGTCACTGCTGTCGTTGCGGTCTTTGCGTTTATCGCGGCTGGCTTAATATTGTGGCGTGAATCAGAACAACACAAATTCCCAGAACATCCGGAGCAAATATCGCCAAGCAAAGTATGGCAACTTGCCCAAAAGATTTTGAAAACCAATCGATTCTGGATATTCTTTGCTGCGATGTTTCTGGCTGGCGGCGGGGAGTTTTGCCTTACATTCTGGACTGCCAGCTTCATCCAGCTCAACTTCATAAATGCAGCTTGGGCAGGCGGTGTGGGAACTGCATTTTTTGCCGCAGGGATGGTACTCGGGCGCACCGGCTGGGGATACCTGATCAAGCAACATCAGCTAAAGGGTCTTATCCTCTGGTCCGCCTTAGCAGGCACTATTACTACTCTACTACTGCCGATGGTCCAAGGCCTCTGGTCGCTATTTGGGATACTATTCCTCTCGGGAATTGCCACCGCTCCGTTTTGGCCTAGTATCCAAAGCTATTGCACTGATCGTCTGCCTGATCTCGATACAACACTTGTGTTCATCATTCTTTCCTGCGCGGGCGTACCCGGTTGCGGAGTGTTTACTTTGTTGATGGGCTATATTGGCGATCAGGCGGGACTACGAGTGGCCTTTTATCTGGTCCCAGCTTGCTTTCTCGTGCTTGGCAGCCTGATTGCAATAGAATCCATGCGCGGGACTCCCGATGTTATCTCCAGCGGGGAAAACGGCGGTAGCTGAAGTTGACGGCGACAATAGAATGACTATAAAACCGGCGCGTTCTGCATGACCACCTCAGGGTTCATCAGCAAGCGTGCGTACTGGGCACGATGGTAGGTCCAGGGATCTGTGCAGTGTTTCTGGTCCATCTTGCCGCGAAAATCGGCGAGTTGCTTATAGCCCTTAGATTCCATCCAGGTCTGTAGGTCGCGAACCATAGTGCCGATGTGGGGCAACCCGTTTCGATACAATGTACTCACCACCTGCACCGCCGTGGAACCGGCCAGGATCATCTGAGCGATCTGGTCTCCATGGAAGATTCCCGTGCATGAGCAAATGTTTGCATTGATATTCCCATGCAATAGACCGGCAAAGCGCAATGGCAACCGGCTATCCTCCTCATGGCTGAGATTAAATGGAGAAACAAAAGCTTCTTTCTGAATGTCAATCTCAGGATGGAAAAAACGGTTGAAGAGCACAAACCCATTCACTCCGACTGCGTCCATGCAGTGAATCACATGCAGTGGGTTACTGTAGAAGTGGCTCAATTTGACGCTGATGGGGATCGTGACAGTTTTTCGCACCTCGGTGATAACCGCAATTTGTTCTGCTTCGGCCACCTCTCCACTTACCACGGCATCGCGGGGCGATGCATAAAAATTCAACTCAAGCCCACGGATCCCCGTTTCTGCCATAAGTTTCGCATACTCAACCCATGTCTTCCGGTTCACGGCATTGAGACTCGCAAACACCGGAATTTGCACACTTTGGCAAATATCGCGCACACTCTGGAGATGTTCCTTGGGTCCGCCATATTCGATAGGCGGGAAGAAGTGAAGCATTTCGGCATACCGATTATCGTACTTCTCAAGGTCCTCATCGAATAAGAAACGTTCGAGTTGGATCTGCTCCTCAAAAAGCGACCGCACGACCAGCGCGCCTGCGCCGAATTCTTCAAGCTTTTGGGCAGTCGCCGTCTTGCCGGTGAGAGAACAGGCACCCACGATCAGCGGGTTCCGCAGTTCTATGCCCATGTAGGTTGTACGAAGATCAGTCATTGTGCTACCTCCTCATGCTAGCGCCTCACCGACGCGACGGATTGACTACTTAATTTTTTCGAAATCGCTCTTGGGCACTCCGCACTCTGGGCAGACCCAGTCATCCGGTAGTTTTTCAAAAGATGTGCCAGGTGACTGGCCGTGATCCGGATCCCCGATTGCGGGGTCATAGATATAGCCGCAGACTGTGCATAAATACTTGTCCATAAGTACTGATCCTTTCTATTTACATTCCTCTAATTTCCCGACCCGGGATGATGAATCCCTAAGCCTGATCACGGTCATTCTGAAGTCTTGAAGCATATCCTCCCCAAACCTCATATCCCTGCATTATCCTATTTTCGTCGTGCGCCCACAATCTTTTTTCCAGCGTTTTATAGCGATTATGTTGTGGGCTTCCCTAGCAGCCTGTCGAGCTTGCACAGCCTTCACACTCAACAGTCACCACCGGTGGAGACCGCCGGCTCCAATGATTAAAAGCGCGGGCTATCCTCGTTGGATTAAGCAATGGGCAGCACGTGACGCTTGATTGCTGACGCAAATTTTATTCTGGCGTTTCTGTAAAAACAGCTCCCTCGCTGCATTTCCATCCGGCAGCAAAAAGCGGCGAGGGCGCCGCTTCTACGGGGGGCTCGCATGTCTAAAACAGTGCCAAGTCGTTTTTCGAGATCCGAGTGGCCAGCCATCGACGATTAGGCTGCTCAACAACGCCAGAAAGTGCAGCTGGCACTATTAGCTTTTGGTGATCAGCTTGACGCCCGCCCGAACCTGATCCATCACAGCCTCGTGATCACTGCACCCGTGGGCGTAGTAATTGAACGCATACATGTCGGCTCCGAGTTTCGGTAATTCCGGCAACCGCGCAGCCAACTCTGCGTCCCTCCGCCTTATTAATAATCACCCAGCGACACATAGAATAACCAGTTACTGAACACGATGATCTGGTTTTCGCCTTTGTGCAGCTTGACTGGAAAACGGTCGGAATCGGCGTGATAGCCATGGTTACCCTTATTGATCCAAACACACTCGCCGTTCAGCCAGACCACGTAGTTGGGTGAACCTCCCACGCGCATGGTGGTTTCAACGGCCTTGTCCGACTTCACGATAGTCAGCCCAAAAGCGCCATGATCCGGGGAGGCGCAACCGGGGCCTAACGTAGAGACCTCCTGCCCCATGGGCATGATCCCGCCCCGTTCCATCCAACTCTTCTGCCACCAGGACGTCTTCTCAATTTCCGCAGCACGATCAAACTTGTGCCAGCCGTCTCCGGGCTTTTCTGGCAGGGGCGGATAGTTGGTTCCGCCTTTCCACAGAACGGGAACACTGATCACCCAGTCAGTGAGTACATTTGGGTAGAGCACAACTTTTTCAATCATCGGAGCCTGGCAACCCACTGCATCGAGCAACGTGCGGCCCAAAGTTCGCCAGCCGTCGATCTTGTGATGCACCCCATCCGGACCCAGCACTTCCTGGCCAGCCTTTTGTGCATTCAAAAAGGCGGGGTGAAAGTCAACGAACAAGCACCCATACTGTGAAGCAAGTTCACGCACAACTGCACGGTACCCGTCAATCTGCTTGTCCTTCTGCTCATTACGTACTAACGGTGAGGCGCACAGGATCAGCCGCGCGCCACTCTGCCGCGTCGTGCGGACCATCAGTTCCAAGTCGGCTCGATATTCCTCAACCGGCTTCGAGTCGTTTGTCCCGATCATCAACACCACCAGATCCGGCTTGAGCGATAGTACATCTTTTTCATAGCGATCCTTCAGCATGCCCACACGGTTCCCAGCCACCGCAGCATCCAGACCGATCAGGTCGGGATAGCCGTTGGCTTTCAACGTTTCAATGACCCAATCGGTCCAAGCTGACGCGTCTGTCAGACTATCCCCGACAAACATGACATGCCGTACGCCCTGCAGGATTTTCCCAACTTCGAGCTTGGCCTTGTCCGGCGCGGAGCTTTCATCCGCGCTGGCTACCAGCGTCATCCCCATGATCGTTAAGGCCACACCACCCCCCATTTTGCTTATCATTGACATGATTCCTCTGCCTCTCCTGATTGCGTCACATTTTGGCTATTTTATCAGATACCACGAGCCTTTGGGGATAATTGTAAAACCTTCCAGCGCCACATACTGGTTTCCGATCACCACCTGGAAAGAACCGACAATTTGCGCGGAATTGGAGGCCGTTACCGACACCCAGCCGCTCCCCGAATTCCCGAATGCACCAACCAATGGTACCGAATTACTCATGATCACGTAACTGTCTGTGACCAAAGGCGTCAACCCTCCAGTCAATACCGGCTTGAGTGAACCATTCAGGGTCAAGGTTCCATCCGTCACCAGCAGGTAATCCCAGCCCACTCCCGGGGTTGTATTGGCCCCGATCTCGAATGTGGACACCGCGCCGGATTGGAGCGTGAGGGTGCCTGAATTGGTGAGGGCTCCGATTCCCGCCGTGCCGGGGCTCACCGTCCCATACACCGTCGTCATCGTGTCCCGGATCGTCCCGGCACCCGTCAAGGTCGCATGGTTGGTAATCGTTAGGCCTGCACCAAAATTCAAGGTTCCGCCCTGAAGTTTCAACGTTGCCGTCTGAACCCCGTCACCCACAACAAAATCAAGCCCGTTGGAGATGGCAGCATTGATTAAGCCCAGGGTGCCACCATAGAGATACGCCTGGTTGTTCGAATAGACGTTCAAGTTCCCGACGTTCTCCATCGTGCCAGCTTGCATAATCATCAGGTAGTTGTTGGTGCTCAGCCCTAACCCGTTGCTGTGCCCGATTGTCAGGGTCCGATTACCCATATTCCAATAGGAACCCGAATCCGTAACCTTCACAAAGTTGCCTGTCACACCGGCATTAAACCCGATCTGACAATCCCGTGCCATGTAGACCCGCCCGGTGGAGCTCACCAGCACCCCGTTGTTGCAGCAGTTTGTGGCTTTATCGCCAAGGTTGGAATACCCGGCAATGCGAATCGCAGCATTGCTCACAACCCCATTATTGCGCACGAGAAGCATGTTGCCAGAGTTCATGTTGTTCGCCGTAGTGGTGAAGTAACCAATCTCAAAAAAGAAACTACCGAGAGACATTTCAAGCAGAGAGCCCGCTCCGTCCACCAGCAGATAATTATCCCGAGACCCATCTCCCAAACCAATACCTTGCCCAGCTGCCACACCTCCTGTGAACTTCGCGTAGCCCCCCTGAATGACTTCAAATCCATTATTGGTGCTACCCGTGCCACCAATGGTGACAGTGCCGAGATTAGCGCCCTCAACCAGTGAGCCTTTGTTCTTCACCAGGACGCGATTTCCGTTGTTGTTTACCACCCCCAACGAAATGGAATTTACGATGACGGAGGCACTGTTGAGCGTATCCATGCCTTCGACTGTCAGGCGCGCGCCGTTACCATTGACATTCAGTGGCCCCGCCACGTTCACCAATGACGTCACCGCAGGTCCTCCTATAACTGAAACCATGCTGCTGTTTAAAATGGAAATGGTAGTGGAATAACAGCTGCCACCGTTGGTGATCACAGCCACACTGACGCCATTTAAGTTAATCCGGGCGTTGGTGAAGACGCCACCATTCTCGATCCATATGGTATTATTCGTATATATGGCGGCTCCAAATGCTGGCCAACTCCCCCCCCCTATGACATCTCCGGGCCCCAGAAACAAGGAGCCGTTACCGGTGATGCGCAGCAGGTTACTCGATGATGATGTACCGAAATTGAAGGCATTGGTGGAAACGAACACACCCCCATTGGTAATCAGCAACCCACATGGTGCCAGCCCGTACGTATTGTTCACCGTGAACCCCTTGCTGTTTAGCCGGCCACCGTCAGCCACCGTCACCGTCGCATTGCTTCCGACAGTCACAGAGCCTTCATTGGTCCACAACGAACCGTTACCCGTCACTAGGGCCGTACACAATGCCGCACGGTTCCCCAATGTAAAGGAGGACGTGTTGAGAAACGTTCCCGCATTGGTCACCACGAGCGAGTTTGTTCCGAACGCGTTGTTGTTGTCCATGCGGACGATTCCATCCGCCCCATCACTCACCACCACCGGATTCGCGAAGTTGTTGGTCCCCTGTAACGCCAGCGTCCATGGCCCCTGCTTGACCAGCGGCATCCCACCCGTAATATTTTTGGCCAGTATCACTGTGCCAGCTCCCTGACCGCCAAACACCGTATTGTTCGCCAACAACAGGGCGTTGCTGATGACGTAACTCCCGGAGCCCGTATAGTCAACACGCGCATCGGCGTTGGTGAACACCAGCGTCCCGCCGGCAATGAGATTTGTCACGCTCGACCCGCTCGTACTCGTCAGCAGCAACTTGTTGAGCGCAAAAACCCCGAGATCATTCGTGGAGGCATAGCCTGTCCCGCTCCCGCCGAATTCCAGCGCAGCCGCCACATCGCCCACGCTCGGGGGCGTCCCGCCACTCCAGTTGGCACCCGTGCTCCAGACCCCATTGCTCGGCAGCATCCATGTCAACCCGGTCGTCGGCACGTAGGTCGTGCTTGACCCATGGTATTGCAGGTACAGGGCGCCATTCAAACTGGCCACCGTCCAATTTGTCGTACCGCCCCAAAAGGCGTTGGTATCGAGCACAAAATGGGTCGCATCAAAGCCCACTACACTGCCATAGTTCAGGATGCGCAGGCTGTAGTTCATCGCAGGATTGAAGTTCCCCGCCTGGGCGCCCATTGAATCCAGCCGGATTACAAGATTCGACCCGTTCAGCACCAGCTGATTGGTTACGTTCAACAAATCCCAGCCCAACCCGGCACCCAGGCTTACGTTGGTGATCTCGCAACGATAGATGCCGCCATTGCCCCACGTCAACCCGCCGTCGCTGATCGTCAACCCAGCACTCGGCCCGCTCACGCCGGGCGCGAAGCTCGCGCCGTTGCTAACAATTACACCGGCCGTGATGCCGCCCACCGTGCCAACGCCTATGAGCATGGCATTGGTGTTCAGAACGATACTGCTCGCGCTCACCGTGCCCAAAACATTCAGGCTGGCATTGGTACTGATCAGCAGTCCATTGCTAAAGTTGAGCGTCCCGCCAGCCAGCGACTTCAGGGTCGCGCTCTGCACCCCGTCACCCACGGTGAACAGGCCATTCGTGAAGGCCAGGGTCTTCACGCCCAGCGTGCCACCCAACAGGTTTACCGCATTGTTCGTAACCACGACAAGAGTACCGACATTGTCGATCGTTCCGCCTTGCGTCACCGTCAGCACGTTACCTGTGCTCGTGCTCGCCCCAATAGTCAGAACCTTTCCGCCCACGTCCCACAGGGCGCCGCTCCCGCTGACCCAGGCAGAGTTACTGCTCGATGCTGCAGCGACCCCGATATTAACCGCTCCCGATGAATTGACGGTACCGGCCGTGGTGATCATCACCGAATTGAACATGCTGGTGCCAGAGCCAATCGTGACCGCCATGGCGTTGACCGTTCCACCGTTGGTGACCACCAGTTGGTTGCCGTCACTCCGCCGCTGTGAGCCAAGGGAGAGGGCACCACTCATCTGCCATAACGATACCGGATCCGTCACCGTCACCACATTATTGAAACTTCCCGTGTAGGCTCCGATGAGACCCGTTGTGGAAAAAACATGACCGCTACTGGCGACGGTCATGGTGTTATAGGAACTACTAAAGGTGGGACCGTTAAGCCCCAGAGAAACAGCTCCACTGTTGGTCAACAAAGACCCGCTGCCCATGACCACCAAACTGTTGCTGTGCCCACCATTGTAACCAAGAGCCGTGCCACTAGTGGTATTGATAACAGCGCCGCCAGCAGTGATGATCGCCCGGTGGCTCCCGTTGGAACTGGAGCCATTGCCAAGGATAAGGCCGGCGATACCTCCTGCGTTACCGGTATTCGTTAAAACGGAGCCGCTGCCCGTTACGGTCAACACGTTGCTGATTGCACCGCCGCCATCTCCGACCTTCATGACAGAATCCAGCACCGCGCCGCCATTGGAAATGGTGAACGTATTGTTCGTGCCCGAGAGTTGTTGGCCACTGGCGTTGACGACCGACAGAAACGACCCAGGCCCCGTCACGGTCACCTCATTATTGGCAGTGGTAGAATCGAATTTGAAATAACCAGCATTAAGCAATGAGGCCCCATTGCTTACGATGATCCTGCTCCCGCTGGAGATGACATTAATATAGGGACTGTTAATAGCCAGAACAGAACCCGGGTCAGTAACCAACCAACTGTTGTTGAGCTCGTTCGCTGCCACACCAAGCTTACTCTGGGACGCTCCGGCAAAAGTGGCACTGCCGCCCTTGGCGACAACCAGTGAACTATTGGTACCAAAGACCGCCAAAACACTAGACGCATACAACCCGCCGCCATTGGTGACAACCAGCCGACTAGAGGTGACCCTCACGACGGCGGCATTTGTTATGATCGCGCCATTCACTGTTCCGGCCCCATCGATCAGAAGCAGGTTGTTAGACCCGGCAGCACCGGAGCCGATCGTCAGATCCTGGGTCACTCCGGCCGATCCCACTTCCCATGTTGAAACCCCTCCCGGCCCACCAACCACTATCACGGTATTGTTTGTGGTATTGGCCCCGATGCATGACGACCCCGAACCCTGCAACAACCCGCCGCCGTTTGTGATGATCAATGTGTAGCCGGAACCAAAATTGGTAACGCGCCCTACATTGAACCGTTCCGTCACGGTCACAACAGACGGTACGCTGTTGCTAGACACAGAAAATGCCGCCACATTGCCCGGCGTCCACGCCGAGAGTACTGTGCCTGCACCGGTATCAGACCAATTCGCGATGTTTGTGCTCCAGACCCCGGCGCCCCCCTGCAACCCAGCGCTGCTCGCCGTGTCCCAATATTGAGTTGACGCCCGAACACATGGCACCAACAGCACCAAGGCCAATACAAAAACAAAACACCCCTTTGATTGACTGCTCATAACCATTCCCCTTTCGCAAAAAATTTTAAACGGGACTCTGCCCGTAGTCCTGATAGCACTTGAAACCTTGTGGGAAAAATCACGAATCACCAAAAACTTGTAGGATTACGTTATTAACCTGCATGATTATGTTATCAAAACCTGAGAACTAAACATGATTAAAATTATGATTACGATTAGTGATTTCATGACTGATTCAGCCCGATGAGTAACTCGTTGGGGCGCAATGAAGAACCCACCCCTAACCCCTCCAAGAAGGGGAACTGAACAAAGATACAGACGGAAATGCCCGAAATCGTCAACCGCCTTCGCCAAGCTTCGGCGTGTCATGCCGATTCCGCTCCAAAAAGGTCATAATTGCTGAGCACGGATCGGAGTCACAATCACTTTGCGGCTGTAACGTCGGCAGTGATCGATAAGCTCCACCAGCGCAACTGATTCATCGGGCTTCACCAACGGTGGCCGCTTCGTCCGGATCGCCTGGGCAAAGTCCGCATAAACGTCAACGGTATAACGATCCTCAACAGGAATCACCTGATCTTTATATTCGACACTGCCCATGGGATAAGCCCGTTTGGCACTGGCAAGAGAACGATCCAACCGCTTGGCAGGCAATTGGGAGGGACGGAATGACCGGACGTGAATTTCCCGGCCATGCAGTGAGATCACCCCGGTCGTCCCGATGACCTCCAACTCATAAAGCGGTTGTACACAAGCCTGGTTGATATCCACCTCGCCCAAAATCCCCTGACGCGTCTGCACCACGATTTTGACCACGTCATCGGCATCGCCCAAAGACGCCACCCGCCCGATCCGGCAAAAAACCCGTTCCACATCATAGCCGATTAACTGCAACACCTGATCCATGGCATGGGCACCGAAATTCGATAGCATGCCGCCGCCGAACCGCCGCAGGCTTTGCCAGTCATTGCGCTGGCTGAAGGAGAACATGCCGCGTCGCACATGATAGACCTTACCGATAATCCCGCTTTCGACCACTTGTCGAAGTTGTTGAAAATAGGCAGCCACCCGGTGGGGCTGATAGACCGTCAACACGCGTTTATGCTGTTGCGCCGCCTTGGCGATCGCTTCGGCCTGGCGAGTATTGAGGGCCATGGGCTTTTCCAACATCACGTGCAGACCGCGCGCCAAGGCCGCCTCGGACATGGCCCGGTGCAGATGCGTCGGCGAAGCAATCGCAATCGCATCCAGAGGCACCTTTTCCAAAAGCTCCCGGTAATCCGTAAACGCCGGACAGCCATAGGTGGCTTCCGCCTCCCGACAACGGTCAGGCTCGGTATCAGCCACGCCGACCAGCAAGAAGGAGGGATGTTTTGACAAGATCGCACAATGGAAATCCCAGCCAATACGCCCCAGACCGATAACCCCGATCCGAAGGGGTTTTACGTTTTTCTTACTCATATTTGAACCTCCGCTGATACCTTTGCCAAGTTGAACATGACCTTGACGGTGCGCTTGCCCCGCTTCACGCCAACCGTGAATTCATCCTCGGTCGCAGGAGTTCCCTCAAGCGTATAAAGAGCAGGCTCGAGGCCTTTTTTTCCAAATTGCAGTGCCGAAATAAAGACCAGCCGTGGTTTTCTGCACAGGTTTTCAATATAGACATAACGATTACGCTCCTCAACAATGCCCGAGGGCGGCGCGTAGTTCGTCTTCCGATCATCGAGTCCGATGACCAGGTAATCCTCCACCTTCGGGTAGAGTGATGTCCCCTTCAGGCAGGCGGGCCCATTGGTGAAAGTAAAGGTGTCGGAGCCCACCGAAACCTCGTCGGCAGGATGATACTGCACGCGGGCACGGACAGGCTGGCGCGCGCGAATCTCATCCACCAGGATCACAATATCCGGCCAGAGCATAACGACATACCGACGCACACGTGTAGCCAGAGGGCGAAAGACGCTGGTGGTATCGACCACTGACAACTCAAAACCTTCCCCTGACGCCCGCTTGAGAAATCGCCCCTTGCGGCCAACCGCCACCTGCGGGTACGTCCCTTCCAGCGTCACCACGTTGTGGCCTGCAGCCGAGACGGAATCAAAGTCCCAGCGCATCCAGCGCTTATTTTCCATGTCGTAGTACCCCGGCTTGTTGCGCTTGTCCTTCGGATCCTTGCGTCCCTCATACGGATACCCCCACTTCTCGAGTTCCGCCAACAGCTCACGGCCCTGAGCATGAATTACCAAACTGCCAAAATCCATATGACAATGATGGTTTAAGTTAGGAATATCGCCCGCCATGATCCCGACATAGGTATCGCGCGGTCCGAACCCACTCCGCCAGACCTGAACTCCCAACCCCGGGAAAAATTTACGGGACACCTGTTGCAGAGGTGGTTGTGGTTTCAAAAACGGATCATAGGCAAAAACCTGCTGGATCGATTTCAGGCCCAGCGCCAGAGCCATCCATTGATAAGCCGGACTCTGGTAAGCGCGGGCCAGGGAAATCAAGGCCAGGGACGGTCCCACTTTTTTAGTCACATCGGACCAGTTCCACAACAGATCCGGCTGGGTTTGCATATAGAGGCGGAAGTCGCCCGTCTTCTTCAGGAATGGATGCCGATACAAATCCACAGCCCCACCGGTAAAGATCTCCAGGGTCGAGGCAAATTTTACTGCAAAACTCAGCCCGTAATCCCAATAGCCGGGCCCCTCATCCCAGCCCCCGGCGCTATCTCCGGTGGCCAGACAGGTCAACATGGCTTCGAGCCCATATTCGAGCAGTTCTGGATATTCTGGGAAGTCGTCGGCAAACGCCATGCCCCCGATCGCGAAACAGCCGCACAGGATAATGCGCCAGTTGGCACGACTCTTCATCCAGGGATAGGTCTTGTTCCGTTCGGCTTCCAGGCCAGGCCGCAGGCAGCGCTCAATCATCAGCTTCGTGAGCCGTTTTCGAACACTGGCATCCAGGGCATCGCCCATGCAGCATTTCATCATGGACAGGCTGAGCGCGACTTCAGCGGTTCGCAGATCCATGTCCAGCACGCCGATGCAGGACGAAAAACACCAGAAAGGTCGGTCGCATTTTTCGAGCGCCCCCAAAGCCTCTACCGCAGGCGCGATGGCTCGTTTGTCACCCGTGTATAAGTAGTGCAGACAAGCGTCCTGCATTTTACCAAACACCGTCCACTGGCTCACATCCCAGTCTTTGCTGAGATCGAGCTTGGATTGCTGAGCCCCCTTCAGAGCCGCGTCGATAATGGCACGATGCTGAGCCAGTTTGTATCGGATTTCCTCGTGAGATTGCGCCGCGGCAAAAATATTGGGTCGTGCAGTGCCTGCCGGAAGCGTCCTGTTTTTGGCCACCCACTGATCAAAGGCTTTGAAAAATAACCGATCCGATTTCCTAAACTGGTTTCTATTGATGCTCATCCCTGCCGGTCTCCTTTTGAATCTGCGACACCGCCACGTCTGTGGCGGTGTCCTGAGAAATTTACCTGACAATTATCCAATCCAGCAAGGCCCCATCGGGCACTGGTTTTTCAAACTCTACAGTGAACCCACTGGCATCCCGCTTCGTAACGGCCCGATTGACAATCCAATTCTGTTCGACGAAGACCGCATAATTGTCATCCATTTCCGCGATGGGAAATGCGATCGACACGTTCATTACCCCGGCCTTGATCGGCACCTTCTTTCCTCGCAAGTTGCGGGCAGGCTGGGCGTCACCCGACAATCCTGTCGCCCCCACCGAACCCTCGAACCGGGCGCCTCCGGTAAACTTCAGCTCACCCGACTCGCGGGATACCGTCATCGTCGCCTCACGCACCGGCCGATTGGTATCGGGTTGATAGATCCACTTGATTGGCTGTTCGTGATAGGGTTGCTGGAACAGAATGGCCGCCTTGGTGGTATCAGCCTTGAAATTAATACCCACTTCAGATGCGGATTCCGCAATCAACACATTTTCCCAAGCCGGGCGCCCATCAATGGCTTTAGCCACATCATCCGAGTTGGCCACCCCGCCTCGGGCTACAAGAGCCGCATAGCGTTGAACTCCCCAGTTGGCCAGGTCGATAACCGGTGCCGGCCAGGCCCCGGGTACCTTATCCCACATCCACATACGGAACGGAATAGGCTTGAACGGATCCGGGCCTATCGCCTGCTGAATCGCATCCCCTGGCTCGAAATCAGAGGGTTTTCCGGCTTCCCCATAGGGCGCCAGCCCCAATACCTGATCGGTCTTGTAGTTGGGAGACGGAACTGCTTTGGTCACATCGTTGACAAAGGTTCCGGGCGCGATGGCATAGCTCAAAGGACGTTCATGCCCATCCCAGGTATTGTTATCAAGTCGGTAAAGCGTCGGGCTTGAGGCATTCTTCGCCCCCCACCAGTAGCGGCGGATGATCAAATCCTGCGTGCCATCGGCATTTCCCGTAATCCCGGTGATCTCGTACCAACGGTAAGGTTTATCAGCGTCGGGAACGCGCTCCGACTCTTCCGTTACCGCAAAATAACGGCCTACGAGCGACTCATCCCACCGGCAATCCTTGTTGCCACGGATCAGACCACCCATTTGCAATCCATTTTTCCCGACTGTTGTCGGATAGGTCTTGCCTTGGAAAGGATATTTACCCGTATCCACAAGATCCCAGTAGGACTCGGCGGGGACAATAAGAACCTTACCCCGGGTCACCCATTTATTGGTATTGCAGTTGATCAGCGGGCGCGAATTCGAAAGAGTCTCGGCATTCTTATCCTTGGTGAAAGTGAGGCGATTCGAGGCCCAATCCACTTTGGCCACTTTGGCGGCGAAATTGTTGGCCAGACTCTTGATATAGGCCCCATACAAGGTTCCATTCTCATCCCCAGCCGCCGAATGAATGTCGCTCATGTATTCATACCAGGCAAAAAACATGTAAGTGTCACCCCCGGCATACTGCTTCCGCTTCAGCATGATATCATAGGACTGCTCATCGGAATTGCAGATCTGCTCCATATTGATCACACCGACATTGTTCTTATTGTGGATAATGGCCTTGGCCACGTGATCAACGGTCGCATCGGCTACAAAATAGCTGTTTTTTTTGGCCGCATCATAACCCACGGACTTGACAAACAGCCGGTCGACGCCACCACTGTACCACGGACCGGCATGCGCGTTGAGGAACTGGCCGGGTCGAATGCCACGGATCGTTGCCATGTAAAATTTCGCATCATTCCCCTTGGCCACCGGCTCCAATAAGTAATCCAGATAGCTATTGGATCCGCCAATAATCCGATTGGAAATATTGATGGGGAAATCGGTGGTCCAATGCGGCAGACTGTCATCCGGATCCATGCGTAAGGTGCGGTTGATCTGTAACCCGCTCTGCTGGGGCACCTCGATCGTCGTATTCTTTGTACCGACTTCAACAATCGTGAACCCGGGACCAGCGCCCCAGTTTTTCGCCGGGGCAGGACGCTCCGGTTTACGGAATGACCGCTGATAGGAGTTGCTAGGCTTCAATAGTTCGACCTCGTTCGGATTGAGACACAATACCCCACCGCTCTTGTTCATTGCGGCTACTGCCTTTTCGAAAGCAGCCTTAATCTCCGCATAGGTTCCGACAGCACCGAAATCGCTTAACTCGCAGACCCCTTTTTTGGGGGACGCTGCCTCCGGCTTGACGGGCTGTTGTGCCGAAAGAGACAGAGCTTGAATCACCAGAGCACCTATCAAACAAACGTTCACCTTCATAGAACCTCCATTACATATTCTTCACTTCTGAACACCCTCTATAACCTGCGACCAGCCCATAGGTTCCATCTCCGGGATGGAATTTAATTTCACACTTATTCGGGCTTGACGTTCACCCTGGTCTTCACCTCTTGAATCATCTTCTCCCAATGTTTAGTGAGTAAAAGCGGATTCTTCATGCTATCAGTCACATACGAATGATCGACCTGATCGGTTGCTGATAGTGAATCTCAATTTCATATCCCCAAAAAGCTGAAGCTATTCTAGACTTGTAGGATTAACTTATCACACGAAAAGGGCGCCGCAAGGAAAAATAAATTTTATTTTAAGAAAAAATGAGATAAGGCAAAACCATCAACGGATCGAGATTAATGATACCCAACTTGAGCCAGCCGCAGATCCGTGCAACGTTCGACTTTGAGGACCTCGCCTGCTACCAGTGCCTGACTATTCTTTGAACGGAAACCGTCAACCAGAACCTCCTGGACGTTCTTCAACCACAAGGCATGTTTCCACTGCGTGTCCAAATCCTGCCAGCAAACACGTATATCCCGGAACGTCAAATCCCCAGCGTACTCACAATATAACGCAGAGGGGTAACCCTTGCTCCATTCGCGGCGCAAGTCGGGGTACTTCTCCCCCTCGACCTCCATATGTTCCGATCCACCGGTGATCAACAGCTCAACATTATCAAAGCTCAGGCCGCAGACGGGATTGCCGGGAATCCCGACGATCCAGGAACACTTCCGCCCGGTCGCACGAATGTTGTTGAAGGCCAGGTTCTTGATGATGCCCCGCGAGTGATCACCCGTGCAAATATGAAACGGCATCGTGGCGTTCATAACGACATTGGACACCGTGATGTTTTCAATATCGACTCCGCGTTCCTTGACATCCCAAGAGTACTTGGCGACAAAGCATAAGCCGCAACGGGCTTCCTGTATGACTAGATTGCTGATGGTGCAATTCCGAATAATGCCATTACCGACACCCACCCGGATCCCATTCCCAAAAGTGGAGATGACGCAATCACTCACGGTGACATTGCGACAGGTGTCGATATCAATCCCGTCCCCATTGTGCGTCTCACGCGGATTCGTGATCTTCAGGCTGCGGACACGGACATTCTCACAGCCGTGAAAACACAGGGTCCAATAGGGTGTGTTGACCAATTCCACGCCTTCCACCACCACGTTCTCGCATTCAACAATATAAACCCTTTGTCCCGGGCGCGGGGTTTTGATCACAAATTTGCCTGTGACTGTTTCCGGCCCGAAAAAGGAACTGCCATTGCCGTCGATCCGTCCCAACCCCGTAATGGACACGTTCTTGACTTCGAGGGCGATAATCAAATGGGCACCGGTAACATTTTCCGCCTTGAACACCTCATTCTGAGGAAAATTGTCATCGGCATTATAATCCGCCAGATCCGGACTTCCCTTCAATACCGCTCCAGACGAGAGAACCAAATTCACGTTATCCCTTAAGTAAATCGTGCCGGTCACGAATTCACCCGCAGGAACCAAAACACTTCCACCACCGTGCTTCCAACACGTATCAATGGCCTTCTGGATGGCTGGCGTATTTTTGATCTCCGGGCTCGCAACCGCCCCTGAGTCGATGATGTTATAGGTATTCATTTACGACCTGAACATTTTCTTAATGGTTTTAAGGGTTGCCTCAACCAACTCGTGTCCCCCTTCAGGACCGACGCTTGAGACCACCGGGTTGGCGCCATAGCCGCCTGCACCCAAGGCTCGCTGACTCGGAAGATACATGCCTCTTCCCCCAGCCAACTGCACCAGCAGCGTCTGCGCCGCCGGACTACGCGTCTTGATCTGCAAGCCATAATCCAGGAAGAGCTCAAACGGATTTGAGGCGATGACCAAATCGCCAATCTTCACAACATGAATCTCTACCGGAAACGGCGGACTGACAACCTTATTTTTCCAGTTCTGAATGACCCGTTTGAGATTGACAGGAAACCACGATGATTCATCGACCGAAGTCGTACGCCAATATTCCACCGCCTTCTCGGCCCAAAGACACTGATCGCGGGTGACCTTCAGCGCCGTTAATTTCATAGCTTGAACCGAATGGCAAAGGGGGGTCTCGCCGACCTCCATGGGAAGCGTGCAACTCAGTGCGCGCTCTACGGCATCGGCCACACGTAGCGCAATTTCCTGACGTTCAGAGATGCCACGGCGCGTCCGCATTTCCGCCTCTTCCCGACCATATAATAAGAAGTGCGGAGTTTGATCCCCTGCGGCGCTGCACAGCGACAAAACCTGTAATTGCGAGCCCAATCGGGCGCGCAATTCGACCCGAATCTCGTGCCAATAATCGGCAGAAAACTGCTCAATATTCTCATCCACCTGTGAGGGACAGGGAATGGACAGCATCACACCAGCCAGGGGACCATTAGAATTCCAAGTGAACACCATGCCCAGACTGTGATCTTCATACCCCCCAATGTGGGCATAATCATCCTTGTTCGTGCTGCCATACATCTGGCCGGTGCCGCCAGCATAAACCGCATATCGATTGTGCCCCACCACCGCGTGGCTGAACGCCCGCCCAATCCGCCTCACTTTTCGCTCGTTCCAAGCTTCGACAATGGCGTCTGTAGCCTTCTCGGCAATGAGTTGCTGGCACTCTTCCGTGGACATGATATCGCCGCCCGGATGCTTGTAAAACTCCCCATCAAAAACCAAGGAGGTGTGCGTATGGGTCGCACTCAGGATGATCTTCCTGACAGAAATAGTCGGGCAGGCCTTATGAACCCGCTGCCGAATATCTTTAATCAGTCCGTCGCTAATATAAGCGAGGTCTAGCGAGACATAGACTGCCATTTCCCTAGACTTGGCATCTTCCATAATACACGCCGTTAGAGTGAGGGGGGTCCAAGGCAGTGCGGGCAATGCGAACGTGCATTTGTCCCTGTAGCAAGGCGGAACGTGTGGGCGTAAAATCACGAGACGACCAGCCGATTTTTAACATCATAATCACTCCTTATCCTTACTAAAATTTACTTGAAGTATAATTATTCTACATGTTAACTTTTTACTTTCAAGGGGAATATTACGCGGAGACTGAGACCATGAAAAATTCAAACCACGGACAACTCCAAACACATCCTTACCGCAACCCCATCATTAAACGAGCTAAACTACACAAAGAAAAGGGTACCTCATGAATCAGAAAATCATCGCGGAACATGCCTGGGTTGGTAAGGGCTACGTCGAAGGGAAAATCAGGGGTGTGGTGCTCTCTTTCCATGGTTTAGGCGGGGGGCTGAAAAACGGCCCTGGGACAGAGGAGTATGAATGGGGCCGCCATGGTGGGTTAGTCGTTCACCCCTATTACGGGCCATGGTCCTGGATGAACCGGCAAGCGCGAACGATGATCGATGAGTTAGTGGAGGCCATCTATGCCGCCTATAAGCTGACAGACCGGATCCCCTTGATCAGCACCGGAGGCAGCATGGGGGGACAGGGCAGTTTGCTCTATACCCGGTATGCCAAACGTAAAGTGCGTGCCTGCCTCGCCAACTATCCGGTTTGCGATCTCAAGTACCACTTTAATGAACGACCGGACGTACCCCCGACCATGCGGCATGCATTTCTAGGGTATTCCGAAAATCTGGACACACTTTTTGCCGAGCATTCGCCCTTGCATCAGGTAGCATCCATGCCGCACATCCCCTACCGGATCATCCATGGCGACAAGGATCTCGCCGTGACCAAGCAACATCATAGCGACAAAATGGTGGCCGCTATGCATAAACATAAACTCAATATCGAATACATCCAAGTGCCCAGCATGGGGCATGGCGGACCTTGGCCGTTGAAAGTGATGGAAGGGAATGTCGCTTTTGTTGCGACCGCAATGGGATCCTGAGCAGGTTACACAGAAGGAAATATCTATGACCCAAAAAAGCAATAAAGCGATGGATAGCAGCAACTTCCCGCTCTGGGATCGCAACCTGAACACGGGTGAAGATTCAAACCGGAGCAGTGCCATGCAGATCGCACATCAGAGGATTTTGCACGATCACGCGCATCTTTCCCGCCTGCTCCTGCCGATCATCCCGGCTTAACCTCGGGAACCGGCGCGGTGAGCACCCAATTGCCCCGCGTTATGGTGGCCAATTGAGCCAGGTAGACAATCCAGCCGCCAGCCAGGGCAAGAACCAGGCTCAGCTGGCCTGGGAACACAGGCATCAGAGCCTGCGGCGAGCAGACAATATCCAAGCGCACACAGAGCGATGACAGGCACAATCGGCCATTTCAAACGGTAATAGCAGAACCGCACGCCATAGGTAAAAAGGAGCAGCGCACGCATCCCGGAGACGTTGATGACGCCAACTCCCTGCCCGAGGGAAAGTGTGGCGCAAGTGAACGGGATGGGGAGGCTCAACATAAACGCCTTCCATCCCGAGCTCCGTAAAAAAACCAACAGCCCTGCCATGGACGTGACGGCGACCATCAACACGGCATCCCAAACTGTGACGTGAATGATCATATTCCCGCAAGCTCATTTCTCTCTTAAGAGGCACTTGCAAAACCAAGTTTTGCAAGTAGCTCCTTAAATATTATGTTCCAAATTGTCCATAAGTTTTTGGTTTTTCAAGGATTCTTCCCAGTACCCTACTGACCCTGTATCCTGATTGACCATGACTCCGAAGCAGCGACTAATGTCCAACCCCATGAGCCTATTACCACTGGCGTTCACATGAAATCCGTCATGCATCATTTTAAGATAAATTTCAGGATGGGCCTTACGGAGGAGTTCCCATCGCTTAAGATGATCCACAAGACCTGAACTCGTAGAGGTCGCGACGGCTCTAACAATGTCCATCAGGCCATAAAAATAAGTCAAATTATCATTGCGGGAGGGATCCGGTGAATAATAGGTCTGGAACACCACCATACACCCTTGATTGCTGAAACGCCGCTGAAGTTCCCGCAGATTCCCCTCAAACTCAGAACCGGGCATTTTCCGGAATGAATCATTGCCCCCGATGGTGATAAAGGCCATGTGCGGCCGATATAATGAAGCATCATCCTCGAAACGCCTCACCAGGTCAGAAGAGGTATTCCCCCCAATTCCGGTATTGATGCAGTAATGCACTTTGCCGTAGGAATGGCTGATCGCCAGTTCAAACACATCAAACCAGTGCATCCCGGGCACGAGACGCTGCGTGTTGGAAGATCCAAATGCCAGTATACGGCTTCTAACTTGTGTTTTGAACCGGTCTTGCATCGCACTGAAAACGCAATTTGATTCCATGACTAATCTCCTTTTTCCATTACTTCCCTTCCAGCCGTCTTCCGGTGACCCGCCTTCGAGGGTTTACTCACCGGCCTGCTATTTTTCTGCCCGGCCTTCGGCCGCTCATCACGTACGGCCACGCCCCCGGCCGGTGTTACACCATTTCCACGTGACTCAAACCCAATGACGTCTTTCTTCACGAGAATGGCAAGATGCCCTGCCTTTCGGCGAATGCGATTCCCGATCAGACGGATCCCTTCAGTTTCACCCTGTAGGACAATCTCCGCCTCCGCTTCGCCCATTTTCTGGCAATTACCATAAACGGCGCATTTTTCGAAGCTATTGTGATGAGCCGCATTCGTTCGCTCGCAGGGTCGGAACCAAATTCCCGCACCTCCATTCCCGCGAAGAATCAGATTCCGGTTCACATTGCAGGTGTCACGTTCGCCGATGGATAGGCCGTGAGAGCCATTGTTCTCGAACAGAGAGTCTTCCAGCAGCCCCTGCCGCACCCGCAAACAATAGAACAGTCCGCAGCCTCCGTTTTTACGCGCCGTACACCGTTGCATCCGGAAGCGGTTGCTACCACTACCGGGATGGTAGCCGTTGCCCGTGCACTCCTCAACGACACAGTCCGAGAGAGCCATATCGTCGCACGTCTGAAAGCCTATTCCATCGCCATTATAGTCACGAACCGTTAGCGCGTGAACCCGTAGCCGGCTGCAACGTAAGGCCAGAAAACCGCCCCCCCGACAGCCATTGGTCATGACCGGATTGACACGGGAATTTCCTTCGACTCGCAGACCTTCGACCGCCGCATCCTCAATGTCCACCGCTTCGATGATGGGGAAAAGGGTTTCAACCAATCCTCCATTGGAACCTAGGTAGTCGTGATTGTGGGGACGATTGGTGAACCAGACCTTACCCTCGCGCCGAACCAGGGTCGCGATCGTGGTATAAAAGCCGAAAGCATTGTTGTCGCGTATGAGAATGCCTTCACCCACCTCGAAAAGATCAGGTTGATCCAACTCCAAATCATAGTGGCCGTAGCCCAGAAAGGAGATGATCCTCGCTGTTTTCATCGCATTTTTTTCCAAAACGGTAGACGCGCCCTGCCCTTTAACGGTTACCCTTGAACGCAAATGCAAGGCATCTGCCATGCGAAATACGCCCTCCGAGAGCTCGACCTCTCCGCCACCAGCTCCGGCCACAAGTTCCACCGCCGCCTGAATGTGGGCTTGAGTGAAACCTTTGATGTCACAAGAAGATTTTCCAACAGTCACACGATATTGTTTACTCATACTGACTCCTCAATACGATACACAGTCCAAGGCTTGGCATTTAGTCGACCCTCCTTGGTCTTGACCAGAATATCACCTTCCGGTTTGACGCAAAAAACGCAGCTGCCTGCTGGCAAATCGTGTGCAAAAGCGCGGAACGTAAATAAAGCCGTAGTCCCATCATCCCGCGTCCAGAGATAGCCTCGGTCTTCAGTCAGCATCGTGCGCTGACCCGTCAGAGTGCCCATTCGTGAAAATATACGGCTGTGCTCGCGTAGCCAATCCGTCCATTTTTCTACGCCTTGCTCATGTGCGGTGAATCCGAACCGTCCGCCTGCGGCCATACATCGGAACGAATACTCGCGAGCACTGGGACGCACCCCTTCCCAAGGCATCGCGCTAATGCCGAAGTTCAATCCGTAGACCATGTCTTCATGCCCGAGCCACCAGTTCAGCGCATGTTGAAAATGGCGGGTTAGTTTCCCTTTCTTGGGTATTAACCCCATTCCGAAATGTCCGACCCCCAGCGGCCCCACTCCTTCAACGGTAAAGGTCTTAACCCCTGCCGCCTGCATGTCGCGAACCAGTCGCCCATAGGCTTCCTGCTGCCCCCTACGCAACGGATCCTGAAAGTGGATGGGCAGGAAGGTCATGTTTCCGTAGGAATCATGAAAAACGCCATCATACCCCGTCTGAGCCTGCAATTTCTTCATATTGCTAAGCACCCAATCGAAACAATCCTTATTATTCAGGTCCATTGTGATCAGACTTTGATGACCGAAACCACCCCCATTCGGTAAGCCATCTCGCGCCATCATCATAAAGTCTGGTCGTTCCTGAAAAATCGGAGCGCGCCGTGACAAATGGGTTGCCCACCAGAGCTGGACTTGAATGCCATGGGCATGGGCCTTATCCACAAAATAGGCCAGCGCCTCGGGCCCGCCCCACAGCGGCGAAATCTCATGTACACGGACATTGCAGATACTGCCAACCACCAACCCGCCATGCAGCCCACCCTGCATATCCTTCGTCACGCTCCGGTCTTCGGTATAATCACTTTTCCACAGGGAATGCGTGCAAATTTCCTTCACCCCCATATCGGCCCACATCGCCATACAGCGATCGGCCAGATGATAGAGGATCCGTTCACGCAGGCAGGGCGCACCCGCTATATCCCCCTGGTCGGAGTACATCTGGGGCATCCAAATACGGGGTTGAATCGGCGAACGTTCCACTTGATAGCGCTCTCGAACCCCCTCATGCACCAAATCGTAGGCGCGTGCCCAAAGGTCACGTTGCGCCTCCTTGCCCCACACTTTCGGCGCTTGCAGGAAAAGCATGTGTTTGGGGTCACTCTCGAACGTGTCCGACAAAGGACGCCGGATTTCATCCAGCACATGCAGAAGATCCTCGCCATTGTCCTTTTGAACTACACTCAAAACCTCGACCAACGGATCAAACCATCCGAATAGCGCACCCCGCCGATGAACCATAAAGTCGAACGCCTGTAGCGTGCCTATGCGAGGTAATCTCTGGAAAGAAATCCGCTTGGGCTTCCCGATAATTCCCTGCAACTCAGCACCGTAATAATTACAGGCCGTTGTGAAGTACAACTCTTTCGTCAGCAAGGATACCGGCGGATTGACTTCCCCCTGCAGCAGCAACGTATTGCCCTCCACGTGGCCACCAATCTCCCATGAGGCATCGTCGAATACACGGTACAACTTTCGCCCACCGGAACACTTGACTCGGTAGCGATAGGAAAACCCAACGAAATCATTACCAGCCACATTCAGGCTGCTGGGCTTAAACTCCCATTCCAACCGATCCCGTACGCACCCATCGGGCAGGGAAAGATTGATAATGTCACAAAGATATTCGTCCTGCTCCTCTTGGATCCCAAGAGGAAACCCGATCGCCTCGGTCACCACCAACACGGATCCATCCGAACGGGCACGAACCTCTTTCAGCACAAACTGGCTGTAATGGATTCCCTCGGGTGTCGTGATGATCGGTCGCCACAGCTTCTTCGGATTGCGCAACGGCACAGCCCCAATACAAACGTCACGTATCCCCAACACATTGCCTTTTTCCAAGGCCATAAAAAGTGTCGCCCCTTTATACCAACCCATCTTGATGCCCGTGGCTGTCCGGGTTACGTGAGCGCGCGTTGTTTGATTTTTTTTAATTTTTTTGTTCATAAAATAGTTCCTTACATCAGTCCAAATACACGGCTATTTAGTGGCAATCCGACAAGATGTAGGATAACCGATCATGTTTTAGAATAAAAATCAAATTAAAAATGCGGGGTATCCATTCAACGCAAGTAATCCCTACAGGTTGGGGCTCTCCAAAATTGCCCTATACAAGAGAGGTACTTCACCCCTGATTAAAGAAATGAGGGAAATCCAAACATACCCCTCAATACCGTTGCGGTATTCCTAGAATTCAGGAAAATTACACTGCGACAACATTCTCTTTTCTCTTATGAAATCGGAATTTCTTCCGTTTCTTTAATCAGTGGTGGATCTCTTCACCCTCTGGATGAGTGAGACTCAGTAAACTAGTTGAGAATATCATTTGCTTGATGGCACTACATGTTGGG
>JBBQNS010000027.1:0-35115 GCA_038330175.1 Kiritimatiellia bacterium | reverse complement strand
GAAATTGTCTGCACGCGAGTACAGGCCGACGGTCGCTACGAATCCGTCGGAGAACGTCACACTCGTAGCGCAAGCAGCCTGTCGGACTTCGCGTCTGTGTGTGGGGGTTACCGGCGGAGACCGCCAGCTCCAGAACATAATATGCGTCAGCAAATATACGTCACGTGCTGCCCATTGCTTAATTCACCGAGGATAGCCCGCGCTTTTAATCATTGGAGCCGGCGGTCTCCGCCGGTTATGGCTTTTAATCTTTGGAGACGGCGGTCTGCGCCGGTGGTGACTGTTGAGAACGATACAGACAGAACAGATTGTTCCTTGAATTTCGGCATTGTAATCATTTTACTGGACTACTGTGCCTTTATAATTGTATTGCTGACTTTGTAATCGTTTTACAGGAGGCAAGCCGTGGCGGAATCAAATTTCAAACTTGTTGGGTATGGGGCTCTTCAGGAGCGATTTGGGTTGAAGGCAATCCCTCATTATTGTGTTTCCCATGTGGTGGGCAAGGGAGATCGTAAAACCGTCGTGGAGAAACACCGTATCACGGAAATATACCCCTTGAGATATGACCCCGGCGAAAGCCTTGGATCCCATCTGGACTTTGCCCTGAAATATGAAGGCATGAACTTGGAGGTGCTTAAGGGTGTATTCTATGGGGCAGGTGTCCAAGAGTTGGCTGACTATATCCTGAGTAAGCCCACCGGGAAATATGCGAGAAAGATTTGGTTTCTGTATGAACTGCTGACTGGGAACCGTCTTGATGTCCCCGATCTTACCCAAGGCAACTATGTGGATTTGCTTGATCCCGAGGAATACTACACCGTGACCCCCAGCCGGGTTTCTAGGCAGCGGATTAACAGCAACCTGCCGGGGGATGCGATGTTCTGCCCTCTGGTGCGTCGCACGGCGGAATTGAAAAGATACGAAGCGCTTGGTCTCGACAAGCAGGCACGTGACCTCCTGAAACAGTATCCCGAAGAACTGCTCCGCAGGGCTGTGTCCTACCTGTACACAAAAGAGACAAGATCCTCGTTTGAAATCGAGCACGTGGAGCCCAGCTCTCAACGGACGACACGATTTGTGTCGCTCCTGCGTTTGGCGGGCAAGGAGAACTATCTCAACAGGGCCGCACTGGTTGCCCTGCAGGGAGCGATTGTGGATGAGCGGTTTGCTGCCACAAGCTATCGGGACTTCCAGAACTACGTGGGCGAAAGTGCCGGGGTTCAGGGGGAGATCGTCCATTATGTGGCGCCAAAGCCGGTAGACCTGCCTGAACTCATGGACGGGTGGCTGAGATCTTCCGCCAGCATGATGCAGGCGAACATCCACCCTGTAGTGACGGCGGCAGTGACGGTTTTCGGGTTCGTTTTTCTGCATCCTTTCGAAGACGGCAACGGGCGACTCCACCGGTTCCTGATTCACCACGTTCTTTCCACCATGGGATTCACTCCGCTAGAAATGATTTTCCCTGTTTCCGCCGTCATCGTGCGGCAGATGAGCAAGTACGACCAGACTCTAGAATCCTATTCACGCCCCCTGATGGAGAATATCGAATACCGGCTGAACGACAAAGGGGAGATGACCGTCCTCAATGACACCGTGGGTTTCTACAGGTTCATCGACATGACGGTAATGGCCGAACGCTTGTTTGAGTTTGTGGAGGATACAATCCGGCACGAGCTCCGGGCTGAATTGGACTTCTTGGTACAGTACGACGTCATCAAGCAGGACTTGCAAGGCATTGTGGATATGCCGGATCGAAAACTCAATCTTTTCATCAGGTTATGCCTGCAAAACAAGGGTCGTTTGGCACGGTGCAAACGGGACGAATTCGACAAGTTGACCGAGACTGAAATCGATGCCATGGAAAATGTCGTTCTGACGCACCTAGGGCAAAAGACGGAGCCCTAATCGCTTCTGTCCCTCAAAGTTCAGGTGAAAGTGATCAGATTAGAACGATACAGACAGAACAGATTGGTATGCCCCTTTGGATATACACCAGCAACCCATTTGAGGGCAAAATGCCATGAATTTACTAAGAAATCCGGGAATCCAGTCCAGTTGACTGGACTGGCCTTTGAGACGTCAGCCAGGGGCAGGGGTTGGTTGTGTGTGGGTATTTCCTGTGATTATTCCGGTATTGGATTTCGGTCGACACCAGAAACCTAAAACCTCGCCTAATAAACTGGAAGTCTTCCTGAAATCCCTACAGCACCCTTTATTCGTGCGGCTCGGCACGCCTCGCCCTCCAACAGAACCATCTCGTCTCTGTGTATCTGGTTCTTCTGGAGGGCGAGGCTTGCCGAGCCGCGTGGGCAGGGTGAATCATGCGAGTTCATCGTGGCCGGAACGTCCATAGCTAGAGAAATTAGATGCGTCTGCCTTGTGGCTTCTAGCTCGACACCTTGCGCGGGGATATGGCACGTTTAATGGCTTATGACGACGTTTCACCGATTCATAATTTCAATTTTGGTGGTGCTGGCTATCTGGATGTATTTCTCCTGGCCGGTTCCACGCTATTTGGGGCAGGGAATCAGTTCGGCTTCCCTGAATGTGGAGAAGGGCTCTACCCGCGCCATGATCCCGGGCGATCATCTCCAGCTGCTGTATCAATTCTGGCTAACGGGCGACACGATCAAGGGGAAGACTCCTCTTTTTATCAACCCTTATGAATTTAATGTTGGCAATGATGCCGATGGCGCTTTTCGCGGTACCTATTATGTTCCCTTCTCTTTATTTTATGCGCTGGGCGAGGTGATAGGCGGACGGGCTTTGGGCTATAATCTGAATCAGCTGATCACGATCTGGATCATGTTTTTCTTCACGTGGTTGTTAGCACGTCGCTATAGCCATGACGACTGGATTTCACTGGGGGCCGCTGCGGTCGGAACCTCAATCCCGTATTCATGGATTACCATGTTCGATGGGAGCCCGACCGGGCTGACGATGATGTGGGTTCCTATCATCTTTTGGGCCTTGGATATCATGGTTGTTGAACGCAAAGGGTGGGCGGGCGCGGTGGCGGGGGTCAGCATTTGCCTCGCCGAAAGCGATACTCATGTGTTTTTCTTTTCACTGCTGGCCGCGCCGGTTTGGTGTGCGTTGAGCTATCTGTTCCATTATCCATTGCGCTGGCCCTCGCGCGCGCTGCTCCGCTCATGGGCCAAGGCCGCCCTTCCGTTACTGATTTTCTTGGGGGTGGCCGTTTGGCAGATCTGGTACGTGCGATCCTCGGTGCAAGATACCACCCTGGCGACCACTCACCGATCCATGGAGGAAGTCCGGGCTGGCTCACCCTTAATGTCAGGCATGATCAGGTTGTCGAACATCGGGGAAGGCCGCAAAATTTACGTGGGCGGTTACCTGATCGCGCTGCTGGCGGCAGGCGCCTGGATGTTTTTACGGGTCCGGCGCAGTGGCGGAGCGGACCGCAAACTCCCGCTTCTCCCAGTGGTCTTGCTGGGATGCGGGATTATCGCCGTGGGCTTGTTGGCGACCGGTGTTAATAATCCTGGCGGACAGCATGCCTGGAAGATGGTGATGATGCTGATTCCCCCTTATGGAATGATTCGCCAGCCTCATAAGATTTTCTGCCTGATGCCGGTCCTCGTTGCGCTTGCTGCGGGGATCTGCTGGCCGGCCTTGTTGCGCGGACTGACAGCGCGGTGGCGTGCCGTGGCGTTGTGGGTCATGGTTCTTCCTCTGGTTTTTGATTTTGGACATCGTATTCACCCTACGATTTGTCTGCTTGATCGCGAGCAAGGCGCATTTAAGGCTATTGCTGATGATGCTCGGATAGCGGGGAATTCGCGGCCTCACCTTTTGTCACTGCCCATCTGGCCCGGCGACTCACATTTTGATTCGCTCAACGAATATTACGTTTCCTTATACAGATTGCGGATGGTCAATGGCTATGGCGGGACGGTGCGTAATTCCTATCAAGACAACATTTTCCGGCGGTTGGAGAGTATGAATATCGGTAGTGTGGACGCAGAACAGTTGGATTTTCTACTGGGGCGGGGCGTGGGTTATCTCGTTTTGCATGAAGATTGTTTTCCGGAGAAAGTCTCGCCGTTCCCGGTGGGACAGGTTTTGGATGCGCTGAGGAATCATTCCCGCCTCAAATTTATCGGGAGGGAGGGCGCCATCTGGGCTTTCAAAATATTGCCCGCCGACCAGGCTCAAAGAGTTCAGCAAAAAGAGCCGCTCATTAAAGAATACTTTCCTGCCCGCAAGTTTGAGTTTGAGAATCTGGTGGCTGAATCGCCGATGAAGCAGCGTGGCGCCGATTATCTCCTGCTGTCATCCGAGGGCCAGCAGGTAGGAGTGCCATCCTCCATGGCGATGCTGGAGCTTCCTCTGAAATGGTTGATGCGTGCCAAAGGGACGGGGAGTTTACTGTTTGCCAATGTGATCGGGGATGTCACAAATTTGCCAGTAAGAATTGATATTACGGCGACGGATTGGAAATGGGAAAACGTCTCTATTCCGCCGGGTATTGGGGTCACAGGAGTCGGTGCTGTGGTGAGGTGGGCCGAAGGCTCAGTAGCCGTTGACTCCATTATCTTAGCGGCTGGCGACTGGATGAGCCCGAAGCCCGGGTCTAGCCTCGAGCTGCCTGCGAGTGAATTCTTTCATGCGGGGTTTACGCAGCCGAAAAGCCGCTCCGTAACCTTACGGGCTCGCTATGAGCCGAGTTCAATCGTATTTTACGGGCCGAAGTTGCCGCTGGAGCCGGGCGTCTATTCCGTTGAGCTTGTGTTCGACTCTCCAGGGCTGGCTGGGGCTTTGCTGGGACACTATAATATTCGCTGGCGTGGGGATGAGACAGGCGGCTGGACTCCGGTGTTGGCGGGGGTTCGCGCCATTTATGAGTTTGAACAAAAAGATAATAAACCGTTCTTTCTGGCCTTTAAGTTCCTGCGCGTCGCCGATGTGACGATTCGGAAAGTTATTCTGACAAGGCTGAAATAATGATTACAAAAACCTAGTCTAACAGCCTACAGCCTATTAACCTGGACTCCATCATGATCGAAAATTTAAATTCATCGATAGCGGCGCTATTTACGATCACGGGCCTCTTGGCTCTGCTGAATGTCATTCTTATCGATATTGTGCTGAGTGGTGACAATGCGATTGTCATTGGCATGGCGACGAAGGATTTGAAGGGCAAGGAGCGGAAGCGGGCGATCATTATCGGAATTGCGCTGGCAACGATTTTGCGGATCATATTTGCTTCAACAGTTGTGTATCTATTGCGAATTGTCGGGATCAAGTTCGCTGGCGGAATATTGCTGCTTTATGTGGTCTGGAAATTCTACCGGGAGTTGAGGCATAATGATGAGGATGAGGACGGCGTAGAAGGGGCCGGCAAACATGATGCCCAAACTTTGCGGAGCGCGGTGTGGCTAATTGTGATGGCGGATGTGTCGATGAGCCTGGACAATGTTCTGGCCGTCTCGGGCGCCTCAGGTCAGAATATTCTCGTTTTAGGGATTGGCCTTGTGGTCTCCATCATTCTGATGGCCGTTGCGTCGAATTATATCGCTTCCAAACTTGAGAAGTACCCGCAGGTCCAATGGGCGGGACTCTTGGTGATTCTGTTTGTGGCCATTGAAATGATGTTGTCAGGGACACATGAACTTGAGGATCGGGTATTTCATGTCAATATGCTGCCCTTTGTCATGTTTGTACTGGGGCTGGGGGGGTTTGCCCTGCACTACCGTTATATAAAGTCTGCTGACGAAGTCCGGTTGGCCGCCTGGTGTGCGAAAAACTGGCGTAGCTTGATTATGGCAAACCTGGTTGTATTTCTGGCGCTGATCTTTTTTGGCGGTGTCATTCACAGTTTTTTTGCGCGCCATGCCGCTTTGCTGTATTTTGTCTGCGCCATGATCCTCTTCGTAATTATCGAGGTGGTCGCCACCATACGCAAGCGGAAGAAGTGAGTAAGTTATCCTGATAAGGTTCCACTGGGATGAGACCCACCCCTAGCCCCTCCGAGGAGGGGATCTCGTAGAGGTTCAATCTCTAATGTTTGATCCCCTCCTCGGAGGGGGCAGGGGTGGGTTTGACCGAAGAGGGTTTTATTTCGGGACAAATTGAGAGTGCCCCAGCAACCCTAGAAACTCTTCATTCACTGGGCGGACGAGGAGCGTTTTGATGCGCTCATGCTGGGACTCGATGACCGTTTGCTTGAAAGAAGGGTCAAAGCAAAGCAGTCCAAAAAGTTCTGCAAGTTCTTCTGCCTTTAGATCTTCGAACTGGACGCCGGCATTGCCCATGGCTTCCGGTGTTCCTCCGACCCGGCGTGAGACAACGGGTACGTTTTTATACATCGCTTCAACCAAGGGCAGACAGTATCCCTCATGCTGGCTGGTAGTGGCAAAAATGTCGGCAACTTGATAGTAGGCTGATAATCCTGAGGATGAAGCAAACCGTTCGAAAAACACGGTATCCAGTCCCAGTTCCGCTGCATACATTTTCAGCATGGCGTAATAGGTGGGGGCACTCCGGTCAGAGCCCACAATCAATAAGCGGCTTTGCGGTTCAATATTTCTGTGGAACCAGGCAAATGCGGTAATCAATTCCTCAATACACTTGTTCGGGGCAATGCGCCCAACAAACAAAATGTTTTTCATGGGAACTGTAAATTTAGCTAAAACAGTAGGATCAGGCGGGATATCTTGTTCATTGGGGCGGAACAACAACGGGAACACTTTGGCATTCGGGAATCCAAGTTCACCGAGTTCGGCGGCGTTGAAGGCCGAGTCGGCCCAGATATCCGTGGCTTGGCTGAGGATATCTTTAAGTTCATGCCGGGCCTCGGTCAGCTGTCCCGCGATACTGGCATCAAAAGGAGTGAAGAATTCAGGTGGAGTAATATTGTGATAGATCACGATTTTCCGGGCCGGTGAGGAGCGGAACGCCGCAGTGGCGGGTGAAGTAATGGAATAATGGAAGATTACGGTGTCGTTAGCCTGCGGCTGAAAATCTGCCAGCACATGGCAGGCGTGGGAGGCGTCGGTTGCGATCCGGTCGGCAGGTGCATAAATCTCGGAAGCAAAACCTGCCTTCCGGCAGATGTCCTGCAAGGCCAGCGCTTCATGGGAAATGGCATCGCCTGTGGCGAAACCGGCAACCAATTGATGGATGGCTGGAGCGTTCATAAAACCTTTAGATTCGTGGGGTGGCTTTGAGCCTCCAAGGTTTTTATGCGTTGTTCAAGGTCGGTTAAATTTTTACTGATTAGAACATTCTGAAAATCTTGGGCACTGATGACCAACTCATTGATAGCATTTTGCTGGTGAGCCATGCGGTCGTGTTGATAGCGCAAAAGCTTCCAGAGGAACGCTTTCACTTTCTTCAGGAGGCTTCCCGACACGCCGGGCTTCCCAGAGATGGAGAAGGAGTCGGTGCAAAGGGCGTAACGGAGCCGCATCAGTTTGCCAAAGCGGTCCAGGTAGTCTGACATGTCACGAGAAGCCTTAAGCGAAAGGGCGGAATCCGAGGGAGCCCAAGGCGAGAGAGGGCCTTGATGGCGAGCCGCTCTTCGGGTGAGTTCGCTTCCGATTGTCTTTGTTTCATCTTTTCCGGCCACAAGAATACGCATCTTTTCAACCTGTCATGTTCATTCGGTCAAGTCAAGCGCATCGGGGCAGCCCACATCATTGCCTAAGCAATCTGATGTCTTCGTGAGATCCACAATACTCCTTGTATTCACGCGGCTCAGCAAGCTTCGCCCTCCAGAAGACATAATCTACAAGAAGGAGATAATTCTTCTGGAGGGCGAAGCTTGCTGAGCCGCGTGGGCAGGACGAATCATGCGAGCTCATCGAGGCTGGAACGTCCTTAGGACAAAGTCTTGCAGAAGGAGTCCTTTGCTCCCATTTAGACCGTGGTTAAGGTAAATACTTGACGGTGTGGAGGGTGCCTTTTAGGCTCTCGGTGATTCTAAATGATGACGCAAACGCAAAATCGGCTTTTCGCAGGGTTGGCTTCAAAGCCGTGGCGCATGTATGCCGTCTTGGCCGTGGTCTCCGCCACGCTTCAACTGGGGTTCATTTTCGAGAGTCAGCGGAGTCTCGTTTTTCAGGTGCCGATGGTGGATGCCGCCGCTTACCATGCGCAGGCCTTGGCGCTGGTTGCAGGACAAAGCGAGACTGGCCGTGCGTTCTGGCAACCGCCTCTTTATCCTTATCTTCTGTCCGAACTTTACCGAGTCGGCGTCACAGATCTGTTGCCGGTTCGCTGTGCGCAGGTTCTGCTGGGGATCGCTGCCGCGTTGCTAGCCTGCGCTATTGGACGCCGATGCGGTGGCCCCTGGATCGGCTTCGCCGCCGGACTCGGTGTGTGTTTTTATGGACCGCTCGTGTTCTATTTCAGCCAGTTGCTTCCCACCGGCCTGGCGGTAACCCTAAATCTCTGGAGCCTGCTGCTTCTGCTGCGGTTGGCCGAGAAGCCGGACTGGACGCGCGCGCTGGCGTTGGGTTTGGTGGCCGGACTTGCCACGCTTAACGTGGTAAACAGCGCGGTGATTCTGATGGTCGCTTTGGGGTGGATCATCTGGGAAAGCGTGAAGACCCGCAGGCGGGGGGAGGCTTCTCTACAGTCGAAGGATCGGAAAAGGCCGGCTTATTATCTGGTTGCCACCGCGCTGCTTGCGGGATTTGTGTTGGTGCTCATGCCGGTCACGATCCGAAACTACCGTGTGTCCAAGGAGTTTGTGCCGATCGCCACGAATGGCGGGATCAACCTATATATCGGAAATAATCCGCATCTGGAACGAACCCTGTCGGTGCGGCCGGGGATGGATTGGGGACGGCTGGTGGCCTTGCCGTATCGGCAGGGCGTGAAAACGGACGCCCAGGCCGATCGTTATTTCCTCGGACAAGTCGCCGAGTTTGTGAAGGAGTCGCCTTGGTTGTTTATAAAGGGACTGGGGCAAAAGACCTGGGAGGCTATTGGAAGCCGTGAGATTCCCCGGAACGAGGATATTTACGCCTTCGCGGAGCATTCATCCGTTTTGCGCGCGCTCGTCTGGCGGTTTGGGGGTTTTGGCTTTCCCTTCGGTCTCATCGGCCCGCTGGCAATTTTGGGTGCGGTTATAATGACCCGGCGCCACACGGCGCGGAGTCTGGTGTTGTTTTTTGCGGTGGGCTATACCGCGAGTGTGATCCTCTTCTTTCCCGCTTCCCGCTACCTTGCGCCTGCGATTCCGGCTCTGCTGATTCTCGCCATGTTGGGTGTCGCTCATCTCGTTCAATGGGCTTCCCTGCCGGTCAGGAGTCGAGTGGTGCTGGTGGCCGTTCTCGTGCTAGCCGGGCTGTTAGTGAATTGGCCGCGCCGATTATCCGCTGACCGGACGAACTATGCTGCCGAATTGCATACGTATGCGGGGGTGGGGCTTCAGACCCGAGGCCGAATTCAGGAGGCGATGGGGGAATACCAGCAGGCGATCCAGATGGATCCTGACTACGCCGATGCCCATCGGTATCTGGGGGCGGCGTATCAGGCGTCCGGCAAAACGGATCTTGCCGTGAAGGAATTCGAGTGCGCGATTGTCTTGAGGCCGGATCATGAGGAGGCGATTGGAGATTTGGCAGTGATTCGCTTCGAGCAGGGAAAAGTGATCGAGGCCATCGATATGCTCCATACCGTGCTTGAGTTGAATCCCGACAACCGGACAGCCATGATCAATCTCGGGGTTGGCTTGATGCGCCTCAAGCGCAAAACAGAAGCCGCCGAGTGGTTCAAAAAGGCCGGCGTTGCCGTACCAACGGCTAAGGTTGTGAAAAAGGGGAAATAGGTGAGGTGGGCGAGGTTCTTCTTTTTGCACCACTACGCCCCGCGACGGGTGCGCATTGTGATTTAGGATGATGGCGGAAGGGGAGGGATTCGAACCCCCGGTGCCTTGCGGCACTCCGGTTTTCAAGACCGGCGCGTTAAACCACTCTGCCACCCTTCCGATTTGGTTATTCATTCGAAGAGGGAAAGACTAGATAAATGCATAACCAGTTGCAATCTTGAAAGATCAAGTTGATATAATGACTCTGGGCGCGTCATAAGATCAATGCTTTTTGGGTTGAATTTCCGGCCGCAATACGTATAAATATACTCGTCTACTACGTATCACAATGATGACCGGAGTGGTTATGATTGCGACCAAATTGACGTTGAGTGCCGAACCCCGGATTATTGCGGAGGCAAAGCGATTGGCATTGGCCAAAAACACGAGTGTTTCCGCTCTTTTTTCTCGTTTTGTGGAAAGCCTGTCTCAAGCGGAAAAAGCACAACCCCGTAAACTTGGACAACTCACCCGGCGCGCAGCGGGGTTGGTGCGGTTGCATGCTGATGCCTCTGACAAAGATCTCGTGGCTGATGCCCTGAGCGGAAAATACAGGTTATGAGGGTCTATCTGGATACGAATTTTCTCCCTCAAATTGAAAAATGAAAACGCTGTTTGGAATCTTGATGATGGGACTTGGATTAATCTCAGCCTCTGCGGCCTAAGAACCGGAAATCATTGCGTTCACACCACCTGCCACGCAGACGTGGACTAATAGCCAAACCAATCTTGCCATGGGGCCCACCCACCAAGAGGGTCCATGTCACCATTAGCAATATACCTACATGTCCACTTACGAATGGTTGAACCTGCAAGGCGCCGCTTCATGGTCCACAAACCAGCCTCAGTAATTCTGCGCTCTGTAAGTCTTCCCGCTCTTCACTCTCTTCACTTTGCGTGCTTTGCGACTTGAGCGGAGCGGGCGTTAATCATTTCTTTGGTGTTAGATTTTAGATGCGTCTGCCCTGATGGCCGGACGCAAGACGCCCCAGATTGCGGCGGCACCGGCTGTCGCCAGTTCTGTAACTTCGGTGCCTGCGCCTGTTGTGGATTCCGGAATTGCGACCGAACGACCTACGCTGTCGTCCGGTGTATCGGAATTCTTTGTGCGGGGAAAACGGCCGGTGGTGAATTATGGGGCGGCCGTGGCGGGGCTTAGCAAATTGCATTTTGTGGATGCAAAAGCGGGGGTTGATCAATGGGTTTCCTATGTGCACGTGGCACCCTTTACAGAAACCGGAACCGATGTGTCGTGGGAGGCTGCGCAGGTGTTGGAAGGTGGTGAAGCCAATCTGAATACTGACCCTGTGAAGGGGACTCATTTTTATGAACTCCCGGCAGGCGCTCTGCGGTCCACGAATTATGAGGCATGGGCGAAAACGTTGAAGACGTGGCTTTATCAGACGGTGTGTCTTGAACTGCGCGCATGTCCCTCGCTGAAGAGGGTGGCGGCGGCGGGAGAGTCGGAAGGCGATTTCAGGGCGCGGCTGGGGTAAGAGGGGTGGCTGATTACTTTGCTCGCTCATGATCCATTAAGGGGCCACCCATGATGGAGGCGCCACCATCCACGGCAAGGATCTGGCCTGTAATTTTTGCCGCGAGAGGGCTGAGCAGGAAGGCCGTGGCATTGGCGACGGCCTGTTGGTCGGTAACGGGATCCCAGGGGATGGGGCTGGATTGTTCCCAGATGTGTCCAATGTGTTCGAAATCCGGGATCTTGCTGGCTGCCATGGTGGCGACGGGGCCAGACGAAATGGCGTTGACGCGGATCTTGTCCCGGCCATGGCGGCGAGCCAGGGCGCGAACCAACGCTTCAAGCGCTGCTTTGTGTACGCCCATCCAGTTGTACTGGGGATAGACATGGTGCGTATCAAACGTCAGGGCAACGATGCCACCTCCGTTTTTAAAATGGGGCGCGGCGCATTGGCTGACGCTTGCGAGCGAGGCGCAGCTAATTTGATATGACTTAAGAACATCCGGCATGGAGCGGGTGTGAAATTCGTTGCCCATACAGGTTTTGGGATTGGCGTAGGCAATGGAATGTACGACGCCAGCTAAATCGCCAAGTCCGGCGAAAAGCGCTTCAATCTGGGCCTCATCAGAAACCTCGCAATAACGCAGGTCGAGTTTGTCCTTTTCCTCGGAAGTTAAAAGTTTACTAGAATTGAGATAGCGCTTTTTGACGATCTCATTTTGAACGGAATAAATAACTTTGCCACCAAACTGTTCAATGGTTTTGCCAATGAAGTAGGCGATGGAGTTCGGATCCAACAGCCCCATAACCAGATAAATTTTGCCTTGTTCAATCATAATGAGCCTCTTTTCTGGTTTGTTGATAACAGGTGGCCGTTATCGGGTCAAGGCGCAGTATTGACATCGGAGAGGCTTTTGAATAGTTTGTCAGCCGTTTTTTAGGGCGGGGTAGCTCAGTGGTAGAGCAGAGGACTCATAAGCCTTTGGTCGTGGGTTCAACTCCCACTCCCGCCACCATCCTTCGATCTGTGCCCTGACGGGCTCGTGCTTCGGATGGTCTGCAACTAGATTTTTCTGGCAACCGCTGGTGGGTATGCTGTAATGTCCATGCCTTTTACAGGATTTAAGAAAGGGAAAAATACCATGCTGAAGAAGATGATGATGACCTTGGTTTGTGGTGGCGTCGCGATGGCGTTGAGTTCTGGTTGTAATAAATCAACGGATGAAGGTAAGGCCGCTAAGGCGGACGCATCCAAGGCTGAAAAAGCGGCCGTTCAAATGAAGGCCATCGGGGATAAACCTGCGGCTCCTCCGTTGGATCCTAAGTTGGTTTTGGTTGATGTCGGTGGTACCAAATTGACGGTTGCAGAGGCGGATCGTCAGGTAATGGCTATGTTGGGTTCTAAGGCGGATCAAATTCCTCCCGCCCAGATGGAGGCGCTGATGGGGCGCTTTCGCCAGCAAGCGGTGCAAGGGTTTGTGGTCCGCACCTTGTTGAGCCAGGAAGCTGACAAACGGAAGATCACCGTGTTGGACAAAGATATCGACGAAGAATTGGCTACGATCAAGACCCGCCTGCCTGAAGGCAAAAATCTCGAAGACATCTTGAAGACCGAAGGCATGACCCTCGAGCAGTTGCGCGCTGATCTGACGGCCAAGCTCCGCATTGATCAGCTGTTGAAGGCGGAAGTGCCGACCAACAACGTTGTTTCTGATGAAGACGTGGTTAAATTTTATAATGAGCAGAAAGATCGTTTCCTTCAGCCTGAGACTGTTGAGGCACGGCACATCTTGATCAAGGTTGAAGTGTCCGATGATGCCAAGACCAAGGCGGACAAAAAGGCTAAAATTGAAGACCTCCGCAAACAGCTGGTTGAAGGTGCGGATTTTGCCAAGGTGGCTCTGGCGAGTTCGGACTGCCCCAGCAAAGAGCGTGGCGGCGATCTAGGCTCCTTCCCTCGCGGTCAGATGGTCAAAGAGTTTGAGGATGCGGCCTTTAATCAGGCGACTAATGCGATTGGTCCTGTGGTTGAGACCCAATTTGGTTATCACATCATTCAGGTGATGGCTCATAACGATGCAAAAACCAATTCATTGGAAGAAGTGAAGCCCAAACTGATAGAACATCTGAAGCAGAAGCAGCAGATGGAAATGTTTGAGAAGCTGATCGAAAAGCTTAAAAAGAACACCAAGATCGTGCAGTCGGATGTCTTGAAGCAGACGCCCGAAATGCCGATGATGGACGCTCAGTAAAAAACTGACTTCATAAATTGAGAGGAGCCCGCTGAAAGGCGGGCTTTTTTTATGGGGTGAGAGGCCTATCCAAGTAATCCGGCGACCGCCTTAATGAGGTCGGCGGGGGCATTGGAGGCTACAAACCGGTCGACGTTAATGAATTGTTTATTTTGAGGATAAACCCCGCTGCTATCAAATAGCACAATAGGAATACCTTGGGCGTCCGGGTAATCGGCCAGAGCGGCGGCAAGGGTGCTGCCCGTAGTTCCGCTAAGGATCGTTTTTACAAGAATTACGGATGGCGAGCGGGCGGTGATCGTCTCTGCAAGAATTCGGCTATCAGTAATAGCGATAGCATCGTAACCCGCCGCAATAAAAGAGGTTTCCATGCGTTTCCCTAAAAGGGGGACATCTTCGAGAATGACGACTGAATTCTTTTTTCCGGGCGTAGCGGTGATGCTGTGATGCAGAGATTTGTGTGTTTTCAATAGGATGCGTTTCACTTCGGATATCAGGAGGGAGGGGTCGCTAGTTTTTGTCAAAAATCCCTCGACGCTCATGGTGTTGAAAAAAGGTTCCATATTGGAACGTGCGGTAAAAATCAGGATCGGGTAGCGCGGCTTCCCGTCTGGATCTGATAATTTTTTCAGCAATGTCAGACCTGACATGCTAGGCATGCTGATATCAAGAATGATGAGATCGGGTGGGGTTTGGCGTAAAATCTGGAGTGCCTCCTCGCCGGTGGTGGCACTTATTACTTCGTAGCCTTCCATGCGGAGTTGATCGCCGACGGTGAGTTGCAAGGTGGGTTCGTCATCAATGAGGAGTATGCATTCAGGTGTCATGGCGAGGTATCCTTATGAGGCGTTGTTTGAAAGGCCGTAAAGCTGAGAAGGGCCGTCTCAATCGTATCCATCAGGTCTTCGATATCCCAAGGTTTCGCAACGGTGGGAATGGCGAAGCGGGTGAGAACTTCCGTCGTGGATTCGTCTAAAGTGGCTCCCGTTACGGCAATAATGGGAGTGTAAGAGAGCGACCGCGAGCTCTTGAGTGCCAAAATCACCGTCGTCCCGTGGATGTCTTCCAGAATGAGGTCAAGCAGGACAAGGTTGGGGTGATGGGCTTCTGCCGAAAGAATGGCTTCTTGCCCGCTTTCGGCCGCAATGACTTGGTATCCCTGGCTGGATAGATGCTGTCGTAGAAGGGCTTGAATGGATGGGTCGTTTTCAGCAACAAGGATGGTTGGCGGCTCGGCGAGAGGTAGGCTGATGGAGGTCGCTGTTCCCTGAGTTTGGCCAGGAAGAGGGCTAACGACTAAGAGCTTGCCTCCGTGAAGCATGACAATATCCTTAGAAATGGCGAGTCCGAGCCCGGACCCAGAGGCCTGGGTATTGGCTTTGAAATATCTTTCCGTGATATGAGGCATGGCCTCGGGCGGGATCCCCGGTCCCTTATCCGATATGGTGATCTTGGCAAAATCTCGAAGTTCAAGATCAGGTGACAAGTCAACGCGGATGATGCCCCCTCTGGGGGTGAATTTAATGGCATTTCCAAGAATATTATGGAGCACGCGTTGGATCATGCCGGCGTCACAGCGGATGAAAAGGCAGGCCGGGTCGAGGTGCACGTTGATGGTTATCTGCGAAGCCTCGGCTTGGGGATGAAATGATTCGATACAGCGTGAGATCAGGCGTCTGACGGGCGCTGTGATGGGGGATAGGTTTAAACTTTGATTATCAATTCGTCCGAGATCAAGGATGTCGTTGATGGTGGCGACAAGTCGTTGGCATTCGGTGTCGAAAAGTTTCAGATAGCGAACGGCGTGGGCGGGGAGGGGGCCTGCATATCCTTTAAGCAGGTTGCGCACCCCGTACATCATGGAGGTGATGGGCGTCCGGAGTTCATGCGAAACATTGGCAACAAATTCTGTTTTTGCCTGGTTATTGTTTTCCAGATGGATGACGGCCGCTCGCAGATCGTTCTCGATTTGTTTTTGTTCTGTATAATCGTGAAAAATAGCCAAGAGATATTTAGTCCCGCTCAGTAGGATGGGAAGGGCGCTGACAAGAATGTTTCGGATTTCGCCGGATTTGGTCCGATGCAGGGTTTCGAACCTTTGGGCACCATGGGCGAGGAGGCCACTGATGTGGGCGGTTAGATGATCGCGATCCTCTTGAACGTCGATGTCAAAAAGAGTCAGGCGGCTGAATTCATCGGGGGTGTATCCGAGATATCGGCAGGCTTGGCCGTTAAACTGTCGAAAAAGGGTGGAGACCGGGTCGATCAGCACAATGGCGTCCATAGCCCGTTCAAAAATAATCCGATAGCGTTCCTCTGCTTCACGAAGCCTTTGGTCGATAATTTCGCGTTGATCGATTTCTTTTTGGAGGGCAGCGATAGCGTTGGAGAGCTCCGCTGGGCGGGGCTCTTCACTATTTTTGGAGTTATTGTGATCGGGCAACATTATAAATTCCGCCTTTACTAATTGTGAGGCCCTCACAGAAGCTCAAATAACTCTATCATGTGCCGAAATCAAGATTAAATATTTATACGTTTTTGTTTTGACGTTGATCCGATGGGCTCTATACTGCCAAACATTATGACTTAATCCGGTTCACTAAGCCGCATTAAGGATGATAAGGAGCAGCCCGATGAAAAATGAACACGCAATCTATAAAATGGCGGCATGTGTGGCACTCATTATGGCGCTTGGGGCCTCAAACCTATCGGCGCAGGGACGCGTGCGCGAGGCAGAAGCCAGAGCGATTTTAAAAGTACGCGAGCTGACCGGGTTTGGTCCTCGTGCATTGGTTAAAAGTCCTGATGCAGGTTCTTCCAAACGAGCGGTGGCCCGGGACTGGGCTCAATTATCGACCCAATATGACACCGATCCGGAGTGGCTGGATGAAGTGGCTTTCAATTATTACGTCTTGTTACGTGGTGCTGCGACTGCGACGGGTACGGAATATACGCTACTCAAGGGTGTTGTGACCTATCTTGATGTAGCGCGGGGGCGTGCCCATCAAGGAATTGCGTATGTTCGCCCTGCCGCTTTATCTCGATTTGGCGAGATTGTAGGTGTCGCCGTGGAGGCGAAGGTGAAAGGTGAGGTTGTCAGTACTTTGTCTGAAGGACGTTTGGCAGGCAAACCTTTACCTCTCGAATGGTGGAAAAACCCGAATTTAAGTCCGAAAGAGGGGTATATCGTGGATAAATCTAAGACCCCGTTTGCATTGGTTAACTTTGATGATTACGAGGCCCTCAAGTAGGTAGTCAATTATGTTCGGATCAGATCGGATTTTAGCGCTGGATATCGGGAACAGCAAGATCGTGCTTGCTGAGTTCAAGATTGCGGGGGGGCATAACCTCGAATTAGTTAATTATGCTGTATCTCCCCTAGGGATTGATCCCGAGAGTACCACGGATGTCTCCGCCTATATCGTTTCCGGAATTCGGGATGCCATGCGAGCGAGCGGCATCCGCCCTGGACCGGTAAGCGTTTCTGTTTCAGGCCAGATGGTTTTCCCCCGGTATGTGAAGCTCCCGCCTGTAACTCCTGATAAAATTTCGCAGATTGTTAAGTATGAAGCCCAGCAGAACGTTCCCTTCCCCATTGATGAGGTGGTGTGGGACTATCAGCTGGTAGGGCAGGACACCGGCGAAATGAGCGTTTTGCTGGTGGCGGTGAAGGGCGATTTTGTAAAGAATATCACCGATTGTGTCGAGGCGGCAGGGTTCGATCCTATGATGGTGGATGTTTCGCCGCTGGCCCTCTATAATACTGTGCGTTACAACTATTCGGATTTGCCCGGATGCACCATGATTTTGGATATGGGTGCGCGTTCAACGAATGTGGTTTTTGTTGAGGGTACCAAAATTTTCAGTCGTAGCATTCCCGTAGCAGGTATGGCTATTACCCGGGACGTGATGAAGGAGTTTGAACTCTCATTCGAAGAGGCCGAGCAACTCAAAATTGCTCATGCGTTTGTTGGATTCGGTGGCGTTTATGAGGGGCATGAGGTAGGGGTAGCGGATCGCACCTCCAAAATTGCCCGTAATATTATGACTCGGTTGCACGCCGAAGTGATCCGAACCATTAATTTTTATCGGAGTCAACAGGGCGGCGCTCAACCTGAGATGGTGCTGTTGACCGGGGGCTGCTCTGTAATCCCTCAGGCGAATGTATTCCTCAAGGAAAAGCTCAAAATAGAGGTGGATTTCCTGAATCCGTTCCGCAATGTTGCGGTCAGTTCTAACATTTCATCAGATAAAGTGGCCGAAAACATACATCTGTTGGGTGAAGTAGTCGGCTTGGCGCTGCGGCGCACCTTGTCCTGCCCGGTTGAAATCAACTTATTACCTCCTGAGCTAGCGGCTCGCCGGATTCTGCAACGGCGCATACCGTTTTTCGGGTTAGCGGCAGCGGGCCTTGTCTTTACCGTTCTGGTATTTGGCTTATTCCTGCACCAGATGAAGTCTATGGCCCAAGATCGATTAAGCAAAGTTCAGTCCCGAATCGATGAGCTATCCACTCCAAACGCAACTTTGGGGCAATTGGCAAAACAGAAGGCGCAGCTGTACGCGCGGGCGGCAGACTTAGCGGGCGTGCTTGAACATCGCGTCCAGTGGCTGACTATTTTGGATGACTTGCACCAACGACTGGTTCCCGGAATGTGGCTGACTTCTATGCGGGTGATGCCCTTTAAAGATGAGAAGTCTCCTGCCAAATTCGAAATCAAAGGCATGGCATTTTCTGATGAGGTCAATAATCAGGCGATTACCGAATATGTCTCCAAATTGAAGGGGATTGGGTATTTCACGGATGAGCTACAGATTAAACGAATTAAACCCGTTGAGAGTACGGATTATGCTACCGAATTTACCGTGGAGCTGGGTCTGAATAATGATCCGGCTCCGAAAGCCAAGGAAACAACGCCGACGCCAGAAGTTAAAAGCGGTTCAGTGGATGCTCAAGGCCTTATAAACAGTGGCAAGGGGAAACCGTAACCTATGCAGTCCCGTCGAAAACTTTTAATTATTATTGTGGCAAGCCTTTTAGTTTTGCTTCTGGTTGGAGCCGCAACGCTTCTGTTTTTTGGGTTTATGCAGTTGAAGGAAGTTGATGAAAACCTGCGAAGCGCTAGCGAATCCCTGACGTCACTCTACGCTCAAAATCCATTTCCCTCTGGCGGAAATCTGCGACTCGAACGCGAAAATATTAAAAATATCGGGGATGAGTTGACGGGGTTACAGCAGGCTTTGGCTGCTGGCCAGGTGGAGCCGGTCTCGCAGAGTCCCGCTAAATGTATCACCCAGTTTTGGGAGACCCGTAACTCGCTTTTGGCGCAGGCGGGGAGTGCGATAAAAGTTGATAAGGCTTTTGACTTCGGGTTTGGTCGGCATATGAAGGGCGATTTGCCTTCAATTCAGGATGTGCCTCGTATTACCCAGCAATTGAAGATCGTTGAGACACTGTGCGGGATTTTATATGCATCGAAAATCAGCGTGCTTACGGGCATAGCTAGGCAGGAATTCGAGTCAGATGCTATCTCGATTACGGCGGCTAAACCCGCTGGCAGGCCTGCCCCGGCGCAAAGCACAACGGATATTGCGGTTAAAAATACGATTGATCCGACCGCAGGATTGGTCTTGGAAGACCAGCTATATGGCCGCTGGCACTTTGTGCTGCAGTTTACGGCTCGAGAAAGCGCTTTGATGAATGTCCTGAATGGATTGTCGAGTTGTCCCGTAATTATTGTCGTAACCCGTATGGAAATAAAGGGAGACGAAAAGCTGTTCGACAGAAAAGAAGCCGAGGCCGTCGCGGCAAAATCCATGGAGGCGGCTGAAGGCTTGAATACCAAGGACGCCGTAAAGCCGCCTCGTGACGCGAGGGTCGTTTGCGGACGAGACGCCATGATGAATGTGAAGTTTGAGCTGGATGTGTATCAGTTCGCAAAACCTCAGATCAAAAAGCCAGCAAAGAAGCTGGAGGGTGCAAAATGACGATTTCCGGCATCAAATCATTATTTCAGAGAAATTATGATCGACTCATGGCTGCGGTCGTCCTTATAGCTCTATTGTCATCGCTGGTCTTTCTGGCTGTTCAAGCAAAAATCCAAAAAACAGGCCAAATCGAGTTTGATCAAAAACTCGCAAGTTTAACCCCTAAATTTGAAAAGGCGCAACCTGCTGACGAAACGATATTCAGCAATGCCCTGGTGGCATTAAAAACTCCCTACCAAACTGAAGAGTGGCGAAAGACCCTCTTGCTGACGCCAGAATTAAGAGTGCGTTGCGTAGTCTGTGAACGCCCCATTCCCTATGCGGCTACAAACTGTACTTTCAGAACTTGCGGTGCTCCGCAACCTGCTGACAAAACAGATATTGTTGATTCTAACGGCGATGGGGTTCCCGATGAATGGGAAAAGCAACACAACATTTTCGCTATGAATGCTGATGAAATAGCGGTTGATCATGACAATGACGGATTTTCTTCGCGCGAAGAATACGATTGGAAAACAGACCCGAGAGATCCCTCCAATCACCCTCCCTATCTTGCAAAAGTCCGGGTGGCCGGGATTAAGCCGATCGCATTCCAGATGATATTCAAGGGGGTTAACCGGGCCGGCGGGAAGCTGATCTTCCAGATCAATTTGATTGCCAATGGACGGTCGTTCTATAAGAGCTTGGGCGAAGACGCGGAAGGATTCAAATTGGTTGCTTTTGATGAAAAGGCACCTGAGGGCCCTACGCTTACGCTCGAGCTTAATGGGAAGCTGATCCCGTTGATTAAGGGGCAGAAAGTCCCGCGTGATGATTATGATATCCAGCTGGTCTCGCTTATAGATGGGAGCCATCTGGCGGTTCGTCCGGAAGTTGATTTTGAGTTTAAAGGCGCCAAGTACAGGGTTAAAACAGTTGACATACAAGGGAGTCGTGTACTAATAAACGACCCTTTGCGGAATGTAGATGTCTGGATTGAACGGCAAGCGCTTGGTGCTGACCAGACCTCGGCAAAGCCTAATTTGTAATAAGCCATGCGGCTGTGATTAAGAACGCTAAGGAGAACGCTTTATGAGATTTCAGCACATGCTCCGTTTTTGTCTGACATTATTTGCAGGAGCTAGTGTCGGGATGACGGCTTATGGACAGGCCGCCGATGCTGTACTAGAAGATCTTAAACCGGAGGTCATTACGGTTGAGGGGACGAATGCGCCCAAAATAGCCAGTCCGGCAGAAGTGCCTAAAGTGGTTGAGCCCGCTCTCGTGATTGAGGAGCTTGCTCCTGAATCTGCGCCGGTTAAATCAGAGCCAGTTGAAACTCCCGCAGTCGATGTGCCTGCCGAAAAGACGGTAGATGAGGTCGCCCCGGCTGTGGAGCAGGCCCAACCGGCTGTTATTGAATCCGCCCCGATTGTGCAGCCCGCAGTGGAGACTGCACTGGCCGCTCCCTTAATTGAAGAGCTGGTGCCTGAAAAAATCGCGGTTCCGTCTGAAATTCCGGCAGTTACACCTGTCATTGACGATGCGAGCACTCCTGCTCCCGCTGTTGTTGTCGCTGTTCCGGTTGACGTTAGTCCTGATGCCGCAACTAAACAGGCATTGGAAGCGGCTATGAAAGCGAGCACGGAGGATCGCAGCAAACTTTCAACGGCTGTTTCGAACCAGGAAGAAGTCAAGCGGAAGGCCCGTGAAATTGATGGACGCAAAGCGATGGAGCTGGCGGACCAATCGTGGAAAATGGGGGATTATTCGTCCGCCGCGGAATCCTACAAAGTCGCGTTGACCAAACTTCCCCCAGTCGAGCGGGATATGGCGATGCGTAATCGCGCCAATCAACGCTTGCCGGAATGTGATTTTGAGATCGTGCGCGCCTTGGTCAAGGATGGTAAGGATAAGGACGCTATAGCTAAAGGGCAGGAATTTTTGATCGCCCGTCCCAATAACATGCCTCTTAAAAATTTAGTTACTAAGCTTAATGCAAAGCCGCCACCGAAAGCCCCAGTTGTTGATGGCTCCGGAAAACTGGTTACAGAAAATGACACTGAGGTAGAAAAACAGATGCGACAGGGGCGAGAGGCTCTGGCCGATCGTGATTATACCGAGGCGCGTCGTCGGTTTGAGTCTGTGCTTGGCATTGAGCCTGATAACCGCGAGGCCATGCGTTATTTGAAGGTGTTAGGCGATCGTGAGTACGGGAATAAATCGGTAGAGCGAGATGCAACGGTACGCAAAATGGCTGCCGATGTGCGGGACACGTGGAATTCCAAATACAAAGTGATTAAAGGACGCCCTCAGAATGTCTCTCAAACCAGCACGACGTTGGTGTCGGCTCTTGAAGAGAAGATGAAGAAAATCATCATCGATGAAGTCGAATTCCGGCAGGCAAATATGCATGATGTAGTCGATTTCCTCAACAAGCGTAGTCGCGACTGCGACAAGTCTGACGTCGATGAATCCCGGAAGGGCGTGAACATTATTTATAACCCGACACCCGGTGGGGTGGGTGCTGTTACGGCTGCTGCCCGGCCGGCGGCTTCGGATGACCCGTTTGGCACCCCGGCTGCGGGTACGGGTGGCGGCGCCTCTGGAGTTCCTGAGGTCACCTTCTCGGCTAGGTACATCTCTCTTTATAATGCCCTTAAAATTATCACCAGTGTGTCTGGCCTGAAATGGCGGGTCGATGGCGATGTGGTGATGATCGTTCCGTTTGATTGGGATCCCGCGACCATTGAAATGCGCATGTATCCGGTAGAACCTACCTTTATCGAACGCGTCAAAGCCACGAGTAGTTCGCTGCCGGCCATAACGACTGTTGGTGGGCGTGAAATGAAGGGGCTTGATGCCGGGGGGCCTAGTGATGCCGTTGCTGATTTGAGGCAGAGTTTTGAGGCGATGGGCGTGAAATTCCCTAAAGGTTCCTCGATTAATTATAATGCAGGAATTGGAAAAGTGATCGTTGGCAATACGTCGGATAATTTGCTCATATTTGAAAAACTTCTTGCCGAACTGAACGTAGTTCCCATGCAGGTGGAGATTGAGGCTAAGTTTGTCGAGGTTAATGAGACCGATCTCTATGAAGCGGGTTTGGAATGGTTGCTCACGGACAACTGGGAAATGTTGATGAAGAAGAATGACAACCCTTATGCACCGTTAACCTCCAACCAGCGAATTCAGATGAATGCCAATAGCGCTGACGGAGGATTTACCAAGGGGCTTAATTTCCTGGGAGACCAGAACGGGAAAGCGGCCGCAATGGGGGGGGGCAGAGGGCAGCTCGGCGGTATTGCTACTATTGCGGGCGTATTGACGAACCCGGATCTTACGGCCATTCTTCATGCTCTTGAGCAAAACGGGAATGCGGATCTGCTCTCGGCTCCCAAAGTAACGGCGCGATCAGGTGAGCAGGCCTTAATCAAGGTTGTAACTGAATTTATTTATCCTACGACCTTTGAGGTGCAGGGGGGGCAGATTGGGACAAGTAGCGGCACAGGTAATAACGCCGCCAATATTGTTCAGGAGACAACCGTGGTCCCTCAAGACTTTGCCACGCGCGAAGTGGGTGTGATTCTGGAAGTGACCCCTGAAGTCAGTCAAGATGGCAATATGATCAGCTTGACGATGAAGCCGCAGGTGGTAACTGAGCCCATCTGGTTCCAGTATGGCTCCACTGTGCGACGTGCAGATGGTTCGGTGCAGACTTTGAACATGCCCCAACCGTTCTTCCAAGTTCGTGCAATTGAAACAAAAATTTCAATTTATGACGGTGCTACGGTGGCTATGGGTGGCTTGATCACGGAGTCGGTTGAGAAGGTGAATGATAAAATTCCCGTGCTCGGCGATATCCCATTCATTGGCGCCTTATTCCGGTCCAAATCCGAAAAAAGTGTTAAGCGGAATCTGTTGATTTTCGTAACTGCGAAATTGGTTGATCCTGCAGGGCATTTGATTCGTAGCCAAGCGAATGAGCCCGGTGTGGTCACGTCTGGCGCAATGGTTCCTCCTGCCGGACGATAAGGAGCTCATGATCGATAGACGGTTGCTCTTAGTTGACGGGACGCAGCTGTTCTATCGTTCATTTTTTGGGATAAAAGAACTTTCTACCCATGCTGGGGTGCCCTCCAATGCCGTGTTTGGGTTTGTGCGTGGCATCCATCAATTAATCAAACTTCGATTTCCCACCCACTTGGTTGTCGTTTGGGATGGGGGCATCCCCGCCTCACGGCTCAACCTTTTACCCGAATATAAGGCCCAACGCCCGCCGATGCCTGATGCCTTGCGGGTGCAATATCCCGCGATTGTCGAATTCCTGGCTTGTGCAGGTATTACCCTGATCCGTCTGGACCAGGAGGAGGCCGACGACATTCTGGCTACTCTGGCGCGCTGGGCAGAACCTGAGGTTGATGAAGTGATCGTAGCGACCTGTGACAAGGATCTCTATCAGATGGTTTCGGAAAAAACAGTGATGATCGGGTGGGGGAAAGACGATAAACCCTCTGGTCGAGCTGAGGTGTTTGAAAAGACGGGCGTGCATCCTGAACAGATTATAGATTGGTTAGCATTAACCGGTGATAATGTTGATAATATCTCAGGGGTGGATGGCGTAGGTCCTAAAACAGCCGCCAAGCTTTTGGGAAAACATAGATCTGTTGAGGAGATTTTTCGTAACCTCGATTCGGTTGAGCCAGAACGAATTCGCGAGCGTTTGCGGGTTGATCGGCAGAAAGTGGAACGTAATCTGTCCTTAGTCCGATTAAACACGGGCTTAGACTGTTCACCGGATTGGGAGGCGTTCAAGTTTCGGCCGGAGTCGCCTTCCAAAATGAGACCCTTTTATGCCCGCATGGAATTCCACTCCCTGTATAAAGCCTGCGATCAAGGCGAATTGTTCTAAATTCGCCATCTGAAAACGTTGACTCTGACTCCGCATCAGATATTCTTTCCCCCATGAAAGTTCTAGTTGTAGGTAGCGGAGGGCGTGAACATGCGTTGGTTTGGAAACTCGCAAATGACAGCTGTCGTCCGGAGTTGTTTTGTGCCCCAGGCAATGCGGGCACTGCTGAATTGGCAAAAAATGTAGCGATTGATGCCGACAATATTCCCGCATTGGTGGCGTGGGCCCGAGAGTACCGCCCCGAGCTCGTGATTGTGGGGCCTGAAGTGCCGTTGTGCGCAGGTTTAACGGACGCCCTTGAGGCACATGGGCTTCGGGTTTTCGGACCTTCTAAGGCAGCAGCAAGGCTGGAAGGTAGCAAAGTGTTCGCCAAAGATGTCATGGTCGCGGCGGGAGTCCCGGCAGCACAGTCCAGTACGTTTACGGATGCGCAAAAGGCTATCGATTTTATTAACGACATAGGTGTCCCCATTGTGATCAAAGCGGAAGGCTTGGCGGCAGGGAAGGGCGTCACGGTCTGTCTCACCCGTGAGGAGGCTGAGAGAGCGATTAAGGACGCTTTAGATGAGGGGGCTTTCGGTGAGGCGGGTAAGCGTATTCTGGTTGAAGAATTCCTTGAAGGCGAAGAAGTCTCTATTCTTGCGTTAACGGATGGAAAACGTGTGGTCATGCTTGCTTCGGCGCAGGATCATAAGCGCGTTTTTGATGGGGATCAGGGGCCTAATACCGGGGGAATGGGGGCTTATTCGCCGGCACCCGTACTCAAGGCCGAACAGCTGCCGGAAATTGAGCGCACCGTGTTCGACCGCACGCTGGCGGAATTGCAACGTCGAGGCATCTCTTACAAAGGGGTGTTGTTTGCCGGCCTGATGATGACCAAAAAAGGGCCCATGGTGCTGGAGTTCAATTGCCGGTTTGGTGATCCTGAAACTCAGGTGATTCTGCCGCGTATCAAAGGGGATTTAATTCCTGCGCTGGAAGCTTGTATTGATGGGACCTTAACGCCGGATCTGATCCAGTACAAATCAGAAGCCTGTGTTTGTGTGGTCATGGCGGCAGGTGGCTACCCCGGTGCTTATCAAAAAGGTAAACGGATAAATGGTCTCCAAGCAGCCTCCGAACTCGCGGATACGGTTGTTTTTCATGCTGGAACACGACACCAGGGCAATGAAGTACTGACGGCCGGTGGTCGTGTTTTGGGCGTCACGGCGCTCGGTGATAGTTTAAAGGTGGCGGTTGATCGCGCTTATGCAGCAGTGAAAATGATCAGGTTCGATGGCGCGCTATTCCGGCGCGATATCGCGGCCAAAGCGTTTAAAAAATAAAAGGGAGCGGCAATGAAGAAAAAAGTATTAAAGACGAGTAAGCCTGAGGTCGCGATTGTTATGGGGAGCGATTCGGATTGGCCCTTATTGCAAGAGACCGTTAAAACGCTTTCAGAATTTGGAGTTGAGTGCGAGGTGCGGGTGATGTCGGCGCACCGGACGCCGGATCTTGCGGCGACTTATGCGCGCAAAGCTTCCGATAATGGCCTGAAAGTAATTATTGCAGCCGCCGGTGGAGCGGCTCATCTGGCAGGAGTGATTTGTGCCCACACCACCCTGCCTGTGATCGGTATCCCGGTCACAAGCGGGTTTTTAAATGGGCTGGATTCATTGCTCTCGACGGTCCAAATGCCTGCGGGGGTGCCCGTTGCGACTGTCGCTACGGGTAAAGCGGGCGCAGTGAATGCAGGTATTTTGGCCGTACAGATTCTCGCTCTAGGACGCCCTGATCTGGCGCAGAAATTGGTCGTCCATAAAAATATGTTGATTGAAAAGGTGAATGCGGGAAATGCTCGCATCCAAAATGAGCTCGCTGATTTGAAGAAAAGGTGAGTTTCAATAGATTGGCAGGAGTTCAGTTTTGAAGGGCAGAGGATCGACTTTTTACTACAGATTGCGGCTGGCAGGGGTACTTCTGTTCCTCGCTAAGGGGTTTGCCCTTCCGGCTGCGGGTGCTGATAGTTTGGATGATTATTTGTCTTGTCTCGAATCCAACGGAATTTTGGCGGATCGAGCTGCGGCCGTGCAAAGCGGGCTCAAAGGGATCCTCCAGTCGATTGATCCGGACGCGGTGATTTGCGGAGAGAAGACGCCGGGGCCGATGGAGGAAGGTGCGCCAACTTCCGTTATAAGCGCTTTAGAGCTATGGCCCGAGAACCTCGCCTATCTCAAAGTATCGGGGTTAGAGCCAGATAGTGGTGATGAGATAGTGGGGCATATTGAATCCTTGAGTGGACGCGGGGGAGTGTTATTCGATTTAAGGGGCGCTCGTGGCGAGGACTTGAAGTCAGCCTGCGTGCTGGCTGGTTTGGCTCGCCGTCAAAATGATCCCCTATTTATTGTGACTGACAACTGCGGGAGGGTGCTGGAAACCAACCTCGTTGCCAAGGCTTTGGCGAGAGCTCCTCTACTCGTGGTTTTGATTGATAGAGGAACTTCCGGCGCCTCTGAGGCACTGGCATCGGTCATGAAAGGCCATTCGGGTGTTATTTTAATTGGTGCTGCCACAAAAGGGGATCCCTCGCTAAGGAGTTTGTTTTCTTTGCCTGGAGGAAAAAGAGTATGGCTTGCGACCCGAAAATGGCGGCCGGTTACGGGAAAACCTTCGAAAAAAATGGAGGTGATGCCTGATGTCGTGGTGGCCTCCGGCTCAGGCGGCGGAAATGATGGGTTTTTGCGAACCAACCTAACGAATCGAGTTTTGAGTACAAAGTCCGATTCCGACAAGGAATTAATGATGAGGGTGGCTGGGGATGTCGTACTTCAGAGGGCCACAGATATTTTGCTGGGTCTTCAGGCAATAGGGGAATATGGACGAAACTAAGCCGGAAATCATTGCGATCAAGCTTGATAGAATCGATCAGAAGGCCATTCGGATGGCTGTGGAGGCCTTGCAAGCGGGGCGCCTTGTCATTCTCCCCACCGAGACGGTCTACGGCGTGGCGGCCGACCCTGGCGTAGAGGGGGCTGCGGACCGGATTTACGAGGCCAAAGGGCGTGATCGGGGGAAGCCACTTCCTCTAATGGCCTTTTCGCTTGAAGCTGTTGAACGGGCGGGGGCGGTTTTGTCGCCTGCGGCGAGGCGCTTAGCGTGCCGCTATTGGCCTGGTCCATTAACCTTAGTGCTTAATTGTAGTTCGTGTGTAGAAGGATTCCGTGTACCAAATCATCCGGTTGCGCTGGCGGTGTTGAGTGCGGTGGGCGGATTGTTGCGCGTGACCAGCGCTAATCAGAGTGGAGAGCCGCCCGCGCTTACGGCTGACTCCGCCTTGAAGGCGTTAGGGTCGCATATCGCTGTGGCATTAGATGCGGGGCCGACTTTGCTGGGGCTGGAAAGCACAGTGGTGGATGCAACAGGTGACACGCTGAAAATCATCAGGCAGGGAGCTCTTCCCGCCTTATCGGTGATGTCGCGCCCAAAAGTTTGTTTCGTTTGTACGGGCAATACCTGTCGCAGCCCGATGGCTGAATCCTTGCTGCGCAAGTGGCTCGGTGCAAAATCCCTCTGGGAGGTGGCCTCTGCGGGTGTGTCGGCGATGGATGGGCAGCAGGCGAGTGATGGGGCGATTCAGGTGATGCAGGAGAAAAAACTGAATGTAGCAACGCATCGGAGTCGGAAAGCGACGGCGGCCTACATTGACGATACGGATCTGATTGTGGTAATGACGGAAGCGCATAAGCGGGCAATTTTGAAGCGTTTTTCCCGGCTGGAGGGGCGTGTGGTTTTGTTGAATGCGTTCAGTCCCGTGCATCCTGGAGAGGACGTTCCCGACCCGTTTGGAATGTCGCTGGATGTCTATCGTTCAATTCGGGATGAAATTGATGCGGCAATGCCCGATTTAGTGTTGTATTTGCATGGTTTATATCAAAAGCAGGATAGGAATGGCTTGAAAGGGTTACGATGAAAATAGCGATGGGTGCGGATCATGGTGGATTTAAACTTAAAGAAACACTCAAGGCGGAGTTGGAGAAAAGAGGGATCGCGATTGAGGATGTCGGGTGTTACAGCCTAGACGCCGTGGACTATCCCGACTATGCCCGAGCGGTCGCGGTGATGGTATCTGAAGGGCTTGTGGATCAGGGAATTTTGATTTGCCGAACAGGCCTTGGCATGAGCATGGCCGCTAATAAATTTCCACGTGTCAGAGCCGCGCTGTGCCTCAATCCGGAGATGGCGACGACCGCGCGCTCACATAATGATGCCAATATCCTCGTGTTTGGTAGCGACCTGGAGTCGCCAGCCACCGCCTTAATAACTTTAGACGCATGGATGAAGGCGGTTTTCGCTGGGGAGGGGCGTCATCAACGGCGTGTGGATAAGATCGGCTCAGCCAGCGGAGCAGCGGTAGAGGCGGCTTCCGTGGCCGCTACAGATCCCGAAATTTACATGGCCATTAAGAATGAAGAAGAGCGTGAGCTAAAAACCTTGGATCTGATTGCTTCGGAAAATTATACCAGCCGCGCTGTCCGAGAGGCGCAGGGCTCGGTAATGACTAATAAATACGCGGAAGGATATCCCGGTAAGCGCTATTACAATGGCTGTGAGTTTGTGGATGTGGCTGAGCGCTTGGCGATTGAACGTGCCAAGACGCTCTTTGGGGCGGAGCATGTGAATGTTCAACCGCACTGTGGTAGTTCTGCCAACATGGCGGTTTATTTTGCCGTTTTGCAGCCGGGCGACACCATTTTAGCGATGAGTTTGGCGCATGGCGGACATTTGACCCATGGCCATAAGATTAATTTTTCGGGCCGATTTTTTAATTTTATTCCTTATGGTGTTGATCAAAAGACCGAGATGATTAATTACGATGAGGTTGCTGAACTGGCACTGAAGCACAAACCCAAACTAGTGGTGGCAGGTGCAAGCGCCTATTCTCGCGTGCTCGACTTCAAGCGGCTCCGTGAAATTGCGGACAGCGTTGGGGCCATGCTGATGGTCGATATGGCGCATATTGCCGGCTTGATCGCGGCCGGGGTACACCCCAGCCCGGTCCCTTTTGCCGATTTTGTTACCACCACAACGCATAAAACGCTGCGGGGACCCCGTAGCGGAATGGTGCTTTGCCGTACGAAGTATGCCTCTGAGATCGACAAGCAGGTTTTTCCTGGTTTGCAAGGGGGCCCCTTGATGCACACTATTGCCGCTAAGGCGGTTTGCTTCAAAGAGGCTATGTCGACTGACTTTAAACAGTATCAGAAGCAGGTCGTTCAAAATGCCAGGACGCTCTCCGGGTATCTGGCCAAACACTCACTAAGAATTGTCTCAGGGGGGACCGATAACCATCTGATGCTTGTGGATTTAACTTCTTCCGGAATTACAGGGAAGGAAGCCTCTACCGCTCTTGAAAAAGCGGGTATTATTGTGAACAAAAACGCGATCCCGTTTGATGTTCGCCCTCCAGCCGTTACGTCTGGAATTCGGATTGGGACACCCGCCATCACGACTCGGGGTATGAAAGAGCCCGAGATGGAGCAATTGGGAAGTTGGGTCGTGGAAGCGATTACCCAACAGGCTGATGAAAACGTTCTGGCGCGAATCAAGACCGAGGTGGTCGCGACAGCAGTTAAATTTCCTGTCCCGTAACCGGGCATGGGGACGGGGGGCGGGGCATGATTCTGCATGACTTGAGTGCGCGTGAAATGGCGGCCGTTCAGGCCATCGGCTTGTCGCGAATGTTTTCTCCGCGTGACGTGATTATTCGTGAGGGCGAAGCCGGCTCTTCCTTTTTCCTGATTTTAGAAGGAAAAGAGGAGGTCAGGAAAAGCATTGGCCTCAATAAATACAAAAAATTGGTTGAGCTCGGCCCCTTGGATATTTTTGGTGAGATTTGCTTCCTGGGAGTGGAATCCCGCTCGGCGAGCGTATTGGCAATGGATTCGACGCATGTTCTTGAGTTTTCGCGAGAAGCGTTTGAGGAATTAATCACAACGAAGCCTGCAATAGGGCTTAAGCTATATCGCGAGATTGCTTGTGAGTTGGCTAGGCGCCTTGCTTACGTGGATGTGGAGCTCCGGGATGCTCTCATTTGGGCGTTGGGTGATATGAAAACCTCATTGGATCCCGCCGTGCTTAGTACTCCCCGGAAATTATCACTGACGCCCCTTAAAGAGGTCGGGGCAACCGCTAAAATGGTAGTTGTCTGACGGCCATCATTTAATCAGGCGACGGCGCATGATCAGAATCGCAATAGGGAAAAGTAGGGCCGTGCTAATGATCAGATATCCGCCAGAAATCAGAATTTGACTCCCTGTAATCGTCCCTAGGCAAAGATTGCGCGCCAGAGTAACTAGATGCGAAAGAGGTAGTGTCCAAGCAATCATGCGGCCCCAGGTAGGTAGGTTTTCCAGCGGGAAAAAAGTACCGCTGAACAAGTACATTGGGGTGATAAACAGGAAAATCGGCAAGTTGAGCATTTCAATGCTTTTTACGATGCCTGTGAAGATCATGCCGATGCATCCAAACAGTAACCCCCCAAAGAAGGCTAGGGGAAGGATGCCGAATCCTGTCGGATAATGCACGAGACCAAAGCCGCTCAGGACGGCGGTCATGATGGTCGCCGCCATGAGTGACTTGGTGGCACCCCAGACGATTTCGCCGGCAATGATTTCGTCCACAGAGAGCGGGGTTGCCATGATGGCATCATAGGTCTTTTGGTAATACATCCGGACAAACGATGAAAATGAATTTTCCATGAAAGCCGTATACATAATATTTGTGGCAATGATGGCGGGGGCCATAAAGACTAGATAGGTCAAGGTCTGGCCTCCGTATTGAATTTCAGGGATCAGCAAGCGAAACCCGAAACCGAGGGAGGCGATATAGAGCACGGGTTCGAGAAGGGGCGTGAGGAAGCCGATGAGCCAGGAACGCCGCGTGACCAGCCAGTCGCGGCGCCAAACTCGCAGGAGTCGCCAAGAGAGAGATGCGGCGGGTTTGCTCATTCGCGTAGTTCCCGCCCCGTCAGTTTGAGAAAGACATCTTCCAGCGTCCCCATGCGCAGAATGCAATTATCGTGGCAGTAGGATCGTGTGATTTCATCGTATATCGATTCTTTGTCTTTGCAATAGATCAGCATGCGATGACCAAGGTCTTCATGATCGAGTGACTGGTCGATGACGTAGTCGCGTAGGCGTGAACATACCGGGCTATTCTCGATAACTTTATTCCCTACATATTTCGCGATCAAATCTCGCGGGCGTCCTTCAACTAAGATTCTGCCATGATCTACTATGATTAGACGGTCGCATAGAAGCGATGCTTCCTCCATGTAATGAGTCGTGAGGAGGATGGTGACTCCCTGTTGCTTTAGCTGAGCCAGACGATCCCAGAGTTGGTGGCGGGTTTGGGGATCCAGGCCTGTGGTGGGTTCATCAAGGATGAGAAGGTCCGGTTCATTAACTAACCCCCGGGCGAGGGCCAATCGGCGCATCATGCCGCCTGAAAGCGTTTTCACATTGATATTTTCGCGGTTTTCAAGCCCGAAAAATTCTAGCAGTTTCGTTGTCCGCTCCCGTGCAACAGCGCGGGAAATCCCGAAAAATCCTGCGAATATTTCGAGGTTATCGCGAACCGAAATCTCCTCGTCCAGACTATTATCCTGGTGGCATACCCCGATGCGGGCTCGGATGGATCTCCAGTGGGTGGAGATGTCTTCTCCAAAGACGCGGAGTGAGCCTCCACTGCTTGGAGAAAAGCCATATATCATCCTGATGGTGGATGTTTTCCCCGCGCCATTGGTGCCCAGCAGCCCGAAGAGCTCCCCTTGTTTAACCGCAAAAGAGATCCCGTCAACGGCCGTAAAGGCACCGTAACATTTGCGAAGATCTTTTGCTTCTATGACAGGAGTATCCATAACGGCGGAATGTTAGCAGTGTCTTGGCGAACTACAATTAAACTTTTTGAGCAATGCCGTAGACACAGCGATGCTAGACAGGATATCTTGGGATTATGGAACGACGAAGAGGATTGTGGGTAGCCTCGACGCCCCAGAAAGTGTGGGGCTTGCAAGGTCGACCGATTGTGACCCGGAAAAGCGATATCAATCTTCGCTTTGATGGAGAGGCCTTTCAGCTTTGGGAGGGGTTTGGGGGTGGGGTCTCTGAGCAGGGCTGGGATGCGTTGGCCAGCATGAAAGCCAGCGACCGGCTACGGGCGCTCAATGCGTTGTTTGACCCAGAGGATGGCTGCAGGCTCCAGTATGCTCGATTGCCCGTTGGCGCGTCAGGGGGGGCACGCTCCGGTTATTCCTGCAATGTGACTCAAAATGACTTGCTGCTGAAAAACTTCGGCATCAGCCGGGATCAGGAGTGTTTGATCCCCTTTCTGCGCATTCCCTTGAATCGCATTCGAAAATTTAAAACGGTTGCATGCCCTTGGAGCCCACCGGAGTGGATGAAGGAAGCGGGAGTGGCTGGCTGCGGCCGAATAAGATGGGAGCCGGTCATACTGGAGGCGTATGCGCTCTATCTGGCTCGGTTCGTGAAAAGCTACCGACGCGAAGGAATCATAATCGATCATTTGCTTATACAGAATGCTCCCGCAGATAAAATCAGCAACCCGGGTTGTTATTGGACTGGAGCTCAACTACGGGATTTCATTCGGAATTTTTGTGGCCCGGTATTGAACAAACAAAAAATATCTTTACGACTTTGGTTGGGTGCCTTGGATTCGCCGGATTACGCGGATTATGCTCTAACGACATTGAGCGACCGGATGGCCATGCGATTTGTTGAGGGAGTGGCATTCCAGCACGGTGGGGGCGAGGCGATGCAGCGGATCCGGCGAGCCTTTCCGGATATCCATATGATGCAATCGGACTGTGGATCCGGGGATGGGTTTAACACTTGGGAACAGGGCCATGCCACATTCGCTACAATCCAGAAGGCGGTATCTGCCGGTGCAGAAATATGCTTGTACGATAATATGGTTTTATTAAAGGCAGGCAAAAACTTGAATGGGTGTGGCCTCAATTCCCTGATCACTGTGGAGGCGGCGAGCCAATCCTTTGTGCTTACCCCTGACTATTACGTCCTAAAGCATTATTCCCATTTTGTAGATCGCTACGCCGTGAGGCTTGGCTTGGAGGGAGAATGGGCGGACAGGGCGGTGGCTTTTTATAATGAAGATGACGAGAGTCGGGTCCTAGTGCTCCACAATCCGGAGTTGGAGTCGAAACGAGTGGTTCTGGATGTTGGCGATCACCGCCAAGTGATGACGCTGTCGCCCCAATCGATGAACACGATTGTTTTATAAAAAACAAAACCCCCGAACCAATGAGGGTCGGGGGTTTTGGCATAACGGCTTGGCCGTAATGTTTTTAACGCTTCGAGAACTGGAAGCGTTTACGGGCTCCAGGCTGGCCATATTTTTTACGTTCCTTCATGCGGGAATCGCGAGTCATACAACCGCTTGCCTTGAGAGCCGCGCGAAGCGATGCATCGCTCAGCTGTAAGGCGCGGGAGATCGCCTGGCGAAGAGCACCCGCTTGGCCAACCGTCCCGCCGCCCATGAGCCGCGCGGTGAGGTCGAATTTAGTAAGTGTATCGGTCAGCTTCATGGGCTGTTCGATGAACTTGATGACGGCTTCATTGCCGAAATAGGTTGTCGGGTCTTTTTTGTTAACGACCCATTTGCCGGTTCCGGGGGTGAGACACACCCGAGCTACCGACGTTTTCCTACTACCTGATGCACGATATTCTGCGACTTTTTCTGCCACGTGGATACCCTCGTTACTTGATGTCAATTACTTTAGGGTTCTGAGCGGCATGAGAATGCTCAGCGCCCGCAAAAACCTTTAAACGTTTAATAACCTTCCGGCTCATATGATTGCCCGGAAGCATTCCTTCAACAGCCTTCGTGATCATGCGATCAGGATGACTTGCGCGCATGGCTGCCGCGGTGGTGGTTTTGTGCCCGCCTCGGAAACCGGTGTAGCGCTCATAAATTTTCTTGTCGTCTTTGGTGCCGGTGAGCTTCACGTTCTTGGCATTAATAACGATGACAAAGTCACCTGTATCAATGTGGTTCGTAAAAGTCGCCTTGGTACGCCCACGGAGCAAATTAGCCACCTTGACGGCCATCCGTCCCAGGGGTTTCTCTGCAGCGTCAACAATATACCAACTACGCTTGATTTCGCTCTCTTTGGGTAGAGATGTTTTCATTCTGTGTCCAACCTTTCAGGCCATAAAAAGCGGGCTTGTTTACTGTATTTAGGGTGGATGTGTCAAACACTATTTCCACCAGGCGCTTCTTCACCCGCCACCAAAGGAGAAGATGACCTATATGAATTAAGCCAAAAGACTACTCGGAAAGCCGATAAAAGTGAAGGAGAAAGTCGCAATGGGTCCACGCATAGGGCGCATGACAATTTGTAGGAGCAGCTCTTGCGCGCGATGTTTTCCCGGTGCCCGCCATCGTAACACAAGGTCGCTTCCTGCAGGGCGTCTCACCATAAGTGAAGCCTTGCAAAAAATTATAATGAGAATGGCTGTTCACTATTCTAAAATCCCCGTCTAAGCAATCGGATGTCTTGCCGTAATCCTCAATGCATCCTTTACTCACGCGGCTCGGCAAGCCTCGCCCTCCAGAAGAATCATCTCCCCCTTATAGACCCTGTATT
>JBBQNS010000026.1:0-35965 GCA_038330175.1 Kiritimatiellia bacterium | reverse complement strand
CACGCCCCCCCCACCTCTATATCTGCATCTATTGTGGCTTTTTTTTTTTTGGGGGGGGGGGGGCTTGCCCCGCCGCGTGAATAAGGGGTGCTGTAGGGATTTCAGGAAGACTTCCAGTTTCTTAGGCGAGGATTTGGGCCTCGTTAAAACAGGTTGCCAACAAGATGGCGTATCTGAGACTCTTGCACGCCATCACAATCTTTCCATAAGGTTTCCAGGAGGCTTGCAGGAGTGGTGCTTTCCTCAATAGCCAAACGACGGACGGCCGCAGCGGCCCCTTGAGCGAATCGCCCTGGCTGGATCCCCTGCCCCAAGACTAATCGCATCGTCCCGATTAATCGATCCTCCCACCCCAGCTTACGGCGGGTATCCCGCGTAACCCGATCCACCGCATCTTTCAGGTAGGGGTTGGTCATACGCACCAGCAGATCATCCACATAGGCCGTAAAACCGGGTTGCGTGAACAGCAAATCCACCCCCTGGTATTTGCGGCACAACGCCTCGCCTGATTCTTGCAAAAACGCCTCACGGGCGAACTTCATTAATTCGGGATCCTGTGCCGCTTCCGACATATTCACCCCACCCCGCTCACGCAAGAGGAACCCGAGCAACGCATGCGTGGCATTATGACCGTACAGCTTTGCTTCCTCGAACGGCATCAAATCCACTTTTTCCTCGAATACTTCGATTCCCCGCTGGAAACCAGGCAACTCAATGCGTGTGATCAAGATGCGATTAAAAGCCTCCACCAAAAAGGCACGGGCCATCCCCGGCACAATCGGCCTAAGCCCCTGCTCCACAATTTGGGCGGGCTCATTCACGACGCCACTCATTTTCCCAATCACGGTGTTCAGGATCTGAGTGCGGGCGGCAACTAAATTTATTCCCGCCTGTGATTCCAGAACTTCGGCCAGTTTTTCAGCAGCATGATTATTATTTTCTGCAGTATAAACCACCGCCGCAGGCAATGTTTTATCACGGATTTTCTTCGCCAATCCCGCAGAAAGGATGTCCGTCACATCTCCCGTTTCCCCGGCCCCATAAAAGGCTACGCTGGGCAACGAGGTGGCGAGCTCATCCGCTTCGGCTACAGCCTCAATCAACGCCAGCCGATCCTGCGCATCAAGCGGATTAAAAATTTCAATCGGCCCGATTTCGTAGATTTCAATACCTGCAGGAGTTGCCACATTCAGCGCATAGTAGCCCTTATGTTGCCGAATGCTGCCCACCATGGCCGGCATCACCTCCGCTACGACAAGCCGTTCAAAGTTCCCGGACTGCCACGCTTCATAAACAAAAAGTCCCGCTTGAATGGCGCCAAACCCAAATCCCACAAACGTGCGTTTTTTATTCATTCGAATTCCTTACACGGCTACTGGCGGCTTACGCTCGCCGAACTTCTTTGCCAAATGGAGAGTTTCCTCCAATTTACGAACGCCTTCCGATGCGCTCGGACGCGACAAACTGGCCGCCGCGCAACAACTTGCCAACCCTGCCGTCTCAAGCACATCCCAGCCTTCATGAAGTCCATGCAACATCCCCGCACAGAAGGCATCTCCCGCTCCGACCGCACCGGCAATATACCCCTCGGGCAGCCTCAACGAACCTCGTGAATAGCGCCGCCCGGCTTGATCTCGCATGTAAACACCTTCAGGCATATGAACAGCAATCAGTCTCATATTACCAAATTCATACAACCGATCCACGGCCTCGATTAACGCCGCCCCGTCGAGATTACGCTGTTCGTCACGAACCTTGAGCCCAACCGCCCGCGCCGTTTCGATTTCATTAAGAATTAAATAATCCACATACTTGAGCGCAGGAGGCACAATTCGGGCAAACCGATCGCTCTCCTCACTTACCACATCCAAACTAGTCCGAACGCCCTGGGACTGTACCTTCTTGAGCAAGTTGGCCGCCACGGTTCCGTATTCGGGATCAGTCTGATCCATGGCATCTAATAACAACAAATACCCCAAATGAAAGATTCGGCAAGTCAAGCGATTGACATCGACATGCTGAGGCCCAAATAAAGCATTCGCACCACGATTATGGAAAAACACACGATCTCCCGTGGTTTCATCATTCATGACATCAGTGAAAGAGGTGGGAGCTGAATCCGTCGGCTTAATCCCTGTAATATCCACACCCAAATTCTTAAAGGTGTGTTGTAAGTACTGTCCATCCGCATCATTACCAACCACTCCTAGGCCCGCCAGGGGATAGGCAACCTGTAGACGGGCCAGATCGTGTAGCACATTTGCCGGGGCCCCGCCGGGGCTGAAGGACTGCTCTTTGATATTGGCGAGCATGCCGCGCCCAGGCAGGCAGTCCACCTGTTTCACACGATCAACAATCCAATTTCCCGCCGCCGTAATTCCATTTCGTTTTGTCATTGGCACTCCCCAAGGTTCCCACTTCGGCTCACAGAATCGGCGTGACACCTTTTTTCAGAATGATATTTCCATACTTCGACGTTTCGCCCGTCATCACCACCGCAAAGGCGGACTTAGCACGGTCATAAAAAGCAAATCGCTCGATCCGCTCGATAGCTGTAGTTTTCGGGGCATGCCGATCTACCGCCACGCGATATTTGGCTTCGACCTTGGGGTCGAGTTTGTCGCCCGCAACCGGAGCCATCATGGTCAAGGGCGCACCTACATAGCCATCCAGCTCAAACACAGGCAATATGGCATCAATCAAAGCCGTAACCGTTATACCATCTGCACGTACAATGCGTTTCCCAAAGGTTTCTCCGGGAAAATGGGCATCAGCCAAAACAATTTCATCACCATGCCCCATCCGGCAAAGAATGGATAGCAAATCAGGACTCAATAATGGCGAAATCCCTTTTAACACGATTAATCTCCTTAATAAATAGCTATTTGGCAGCGCTTCGATGAGTCGTTGCGAAGATCCGTGATGAAGGTGCGCGCTTCGGCAAGACCGGAGGTCACTGTCACCCGCACCTGTTCGCCCGGGGTTCGCCCCGACCCGCCCTGAAATTTCGCCGAGATCTTAAGCTCGTGATCCAAGCCCGAAAGGTCATGAACCGTCAAAAAAACGGCGTTCCGTCCCGATTGCCGCCGCATCAGGAAAGGATTCCGCGCCGATAGTGTATACCCGATACCTTGCCCGGTAACAAACACCGACGGCTGGCTATCCACACAATAGATCTTATAAGGCTTACTACCTTCTTCCGAGTTGAACGTAAAACAGGCCTCCTGCCCCTTCCCTTCACGCAGCGAGGAGAGGTGTTGATAGCCACCAGCCTTCCCCAGAACCCCCTTGCGCTCCTTCATCGGCAGGGCTGTGGTAATCGCCCCAAACCCATGCAATACCCAATCGATCTGCCGTGAACTCGTACTTTCAACCGACATCACATCAATCATGACCTCACCGCTCAGCACCAGGAATCTCTTAAGCACCACTCCTGGCACGGCGCCCGTACTCAAAGCGAAAGCGGCTGAATAATCGGGCTTATCTTCAAAAAAAAGGATCTTCCCTGTATCTGGATGCTGATTTTTTTCATCGATTACGACCGTATTATGAGCGACCGTTGTGCGGGCCCAAGACTCGTATTCCGGCACACTGTAAGAGAGTCGACCGGGATCCAGCACTTGCTCCTTGCCCAGCGCGTATAAAACAATGTTCAGTTTATCGGGGTGGCCGTGGTGATCCCCGTGAGGTCCGTAGTCCATCATGGCACAGATTGGATTCTCAGCCGTTCCTCCACGGAGTATAGCTAAGCCAATCCCCGCCAGATCATTACTCTTTAATACCTGCCTGGAGGTGCCCGCCGCAACCGGTCTTCCTGCATACAACCCAAGCACCGGGTCATTGAAGTAATCACTTCCCCACCCAAACATCCCCTTCCAGCTATCAAGATTGGACGGATCGCTGTCGTGAAAAACAGGCAACTGGCCATTGGGATAAGCTAAATGAATAGGCCCATACCACAGGCTCTTCAGCCGGGCGTCCTGCGAAAAATCCCACCCGACTCTTTTAGCCGCCTTCAGGGTTTCCTCGACAGCCATCATAGCGTAGCGCTGATAGGATAAAGTGCCTTCATACCACAAGCCATCGCTCGTGATGGATTCCTTTATTTGCCAAAGCAGACCATGCCGGCCGTAAATCCCTTCGCGCATCAACGTCTCGTCCCCTATGGCTAACCCGGTTACGGCATAAGCTGCGTTGAACCACGTCTGATGATTATTCCGGGAGCCGGCAAAAATCTGATACTTCAAAATCTCACGCACGGGGTCACCTAAACAACCGGTTTCAACAATTCTCCGGTCTGCTTCCGGAACAGCAGGAGCAATTAAATCATAGGCTTTTGAAAGCTCGATCGCGGAGACCGCTTCATCGAGAAGTTGGGCATAGCGGCGTCCTCCTACAACAGCCAATATTCCCCGGCGCCCCCAGCGATCGTGGCGTGTCCAGGTGGGGTACAACCGTGCAAGTTTCAATAGAGCCGCAGAAACCGGTGCGGCATATCGGACGTCTCCAGTAAGGGCGTAGGCCAACCCCAGAGACCGACAGTCATGATTCAGCTGGTCATTCAACAAGGTGCGATAGGCCGCAAGAGTCCGCTCATCGGTGTATACCTTTTTGCAGGTTCGGCACACATGCCGGTCCAACGATTCAGCAGTCAGGGTGGTGCCATCCGCCGGGCAGGCATAATAAAAAATCCAATCGCCCTCTTTCTCGGGGACAATCAACCCTTTCGCCAGAATAGCATCCGCTTGGCTTACAAGCTGTTGGATTTCGGCCTGTCGTGCTGGATTAGCTTTCCAGTCTGCGATGTCTTTGGCGGTATAGTCCAACCTCGGGTGGGGTGGGAAAACTAGCGGCGTGATAGGCGTTTGGGCTTGGATCGATAATGCGGACAGTAATGCCAGCATCCCCATGGTTTTGAGCCCCGTTGAATTGCTTACGCTCATGTTTATTACACTCCATCCGCCCCCAGCGGGCTCAGTGATTGCATTTACAAAAGATGTTCTTCAAACAGCTCGATATATTCATTACCCGCTGCGGCGTGCGACCATACGGTTAGCTTAATGTTGGTTTCAGCGGCCATTTGAGCCAATGGCAGGATCATATCGGGCGTAGGCGTTTGAGCGAGATCCCAAACAAGGTGAACCGTCTTCCGTGCCGATGCCCCGGTGGCATGCCGAAGGGCGATCAACTCCACCATATATTCAAATAAGGGAAAGCCATCCTCTCCCTTGACCACAACGGCACAGCGTCCAAACCAAGCCGCATCCAATACAAATTCTCCATTAGCCGCCACCTTGGGATCGCCATAGTCCAGCTTGGGAAGAGTCCAAACCGACCACCGGCCCAAAGATAGTCTCGAAAGCGACTGCGATTCCTGCCAGGGATCATTTTCTCCAAAATAAATAAAACTCTCCCCTTTCTTAACCACCTGTTCGGCATAGGCTTTTGGCGTCAATCCACTGTGTGTGTAGGCATCCACAAACACGGTATGTGTTTTTTCAAAAAGCGCATTGAGCCAGCGCCCGGCAATAGGAATGGGCCCATACCCGTTAGCGGTTGAATTAAAACGTTTCAAGTAGTCCGCCACCACGCGCCCGATCGCCAGCAGCAAAATCATGCGCACGATCAGGAGATTGAGCCTGTCAAGTTGATTAGCCTTCGCCAGATCATCGGCACGAAGGTATTTCACATGCGCCTCAGCCCCATCCTTTGATGAATCCGTATATTGGACGCGACCTGGATTTTTCCCTTTATCCCGGACTTGCCGCCCTTTCTTACGGTACTCCGGCATCGTTTCCTCGGGATCCCCTTCAGCAAAACGCAGCGTTGCGCCACCGCCCGTATCTTCCACGGCTTCGGCCGCCTGACGGGCCTTAGCTAATGCCGCCATCTCATCGCGACGGTCCATTTCAATACTACTGACATTTGCAGAGTTGATCTTTGCCAAGAACCAACCGGTCACCGCGACGCCCAATACCAGGAAACAATAGTAGCCCGGACGGATCCGACGCCGAGCACTAAGGCTCAACAGCACGAGTGCCGTTATCCACGCGAGAATGGATAGAATGCCGACCACACCGAAATAGATATAAAGGTTGGTGATCATTTCCGGTCCTTACTCGTAAGTTTCAAATACTGCGTGAAGGAGTAATAGACAATGTTAACGCCCATCTCGATGGCGCCCTCAGCCAGCTTGGCATCCATACCGGAGCGGCCGGTTTTCCAGGCATCGTTGATATCGCCAGGATGATAGAATATCGCCCAACGCCCTTTGTATTTGACGCCTAGTGCGCACGTTCCGCCATGGTGCCAAAGCGGGGGTGCGCCATTTGCGAAGGCGAAAGGCACTTGGAATATAGGATCGTCATCAGAAATCGTGGTAAGGGTTTCACCTGGGAATACCCGCTGAGCCAGACTCCGGAACGGCGCATCCCATCGCGGACTTCCGCAATCGGCAAATAACATCCCACCGCCCATCAGGTAATCGCGCAGAGTCGCTACGTCCCGTTCCGGAATCCGAATGTCCCCAGAACCCGTCATATAGACGAAAGGCGGAGCCATCCCTTTGGGATACCGGGATAGCAGGGCGATAATATGGCTTTCTGATTGGGATGCCACGGGGAATCCAGTAAGTTTGCGGAATGCATCCAAGAAGTTCATGTCCGCTCTCGAGACGGCATCCATGCCATCATCCCAGCCGGATCCGTCGTATTGCAAACGGATAAAACGTACTTTCGCATTCTCCATTCCGTCCGGCCAGCCACCTTTTTTGCCGCCCCCTACACCCATCTTGCCCCCCGTCCCGGTTCCCGTCACACGGTTCGGATCAGCGGTGTAGGTTGATTGACTGGCCGCCTCCACTTTCTTGCTGACGTCAGATTCATCTAAATCAGGGATATGAAAAGAAATTGCGGATTGTGGGTTCAGCATGAATTTTCTTTTTTTCTTCTTAACCTTCTGTGCCTTAACCACAACCTTCGGACCGCTCACTTGAGGCGAACCGCTACCTTTCGGCACTCGGAAGGGTTCGACGCACCCCCAAAAGCTGAGCATCCAAGGAATCATGATAATGATCAGCAAATGAATTCCGATACTCGACCACATGCTTTTACGGTAGATCGGATCACGCCCATGCGTCCGAAGATTCTCCAGCACCTTGTCGCCTGGCGCCGGCTCTTCATCCTGAGCCCCCGTATAAAGATTAATGACCACACGGCGCCAACTGCATAAATAAAGGCCCAGAACCACGAGAGCAACCACCCCCACCGGCAAGAGAAGATCGTACCGCCAGAAAAACAACGTATCGGGCATCGGCTTTACGCCATCGATGGTGATATTTTCGGCGAGCAGAGTCCCCGTAGCGCGGAAAATGGCCTGCCCATAGAAGGCAATCGTGAGCCATACGGCCATATAGCCGCCGCGTAATAATTTCAGACTCCAGCGCCGGGGGAAGACTGCCGCGATACTGGCAACCAGAGCAACCCCCGCACCTACGCCCAGTATCATCGGAAGAGCATGAACCAGTCCGGGCATTCCGGCCGCAATAAATGGGCCTCGCACCAAAGGATGGCCTTTGACAAATTCCTCATAAATCCCGGGAATCAAAAAGGCATACCGCACCATGGCTGCGGCCATCACGCCCAGTGGCAGGCTCAAAAGTCCTGGCCAATAGCGGTGCTGAGTGTGCATTTTATTCATGAGTTGATACGGCGCGGCTCAGTCTAAAAGCCAGCCCCAGACATGTTTCCTTCGGCTAGCTTTCCTCAGTGTACATTGATGTCATCAAGCGAAATCCCCAAATCATTGGGTCGTGTAGGTATCTCGCCCGGCGCGGCCTTTTCCGTGATTCGCTTGACAACAGGAGCATTCTTACGCTCTTCAAGAATTTGTTCGGGTGTTCCCGTGCTGCTGCTGCCCACCTGCACAACCCTGTTCGATGCGGAACCTGTGCCCATTGCGGCTACAGGCGATCGCGTGACCTTGGCGGCGGCTTCCTTCTTGACCGCTTCTTGCGCTGCCAAGGCGGCTGCTTTACGCTCCTCCGCGCCAGTCGGGTCAATCCAGCGATCCCGGATATAGCCTAGTGATAGCGAGCCGATCAGGAGGATATGGAACCCGATGGCCACGCTGATCCAGAAAATAATCCGGTCTCTTGAAAACCCAATGAGCAATTTTTGCGGCGACATCGCCCCCGCCTTCTGTATTTTCTCTTCCATGTATAATCTCCTCTGCTTTTCTAAATTCTAAACTCTGGCATTGAACTTAAGGTTACTCGACGGCGTTCTCTCCCACGGCCACGACAATGCCGCCACCTTGTACAATCGCATTTATGACGGGCTCAAAAATTTTACGACTGGCGGTCGCGTCGCACTTGAACATCACCTGACGCATTTCCTCGGTCGTCTTGTCTCTCAAAAGCTCGGTCACACCACTTTCCACGTCCATCGCGCTTGCAACCGGGCGGCCCTGGAACGTGATCGCTCCCTGACTGTCAATGGTCACCAAAATCAACGGTTCATTCAGCTTCGCAAGTTCACCTGCTTTAGGTAAATTAAGGGGCGCCCCCTGTTGCGTTACAAAATGGCTACACGCCATATAAAAAATGATCAACAAAATGGCGATATCCACAAGGTTCGCCGTGGGAACAACCGGAAGCTCATGGCGAGGCATGCGGTTCATTGGGTGCCTCCCGCTTCTTCGCTCTCAATCGCCACAATCCCCCCGCAATTTTGGATATAAGCCATGGTCTGATAATAATCCTGGTAGCTCACATCACCCTCAGTTGCCAGGATCACCACTTTTGCATTTCCTGATTTTTGCCCGAGTTTCAAGCCTCGCAACGTTCGCTCCATCTCATCACGAGTCATGTCCTGATCATTCATCGTAATCTTGTTGTCATGCAAGGAAATCATGGGTGTTTTTTCAGACTGGGGCTGTTGAGCTTTAGTGCCAGCGGGCATATCGCTGACAACGCCCGTCACGCGCGTGAGGGTGGTCGTCATGATAAAAAAGATCAGCAACAGGAACATCATGTCCGCCAATGAGGTGGTCGGAACGGCGTCCTGCCCTAGCATCTTTTTTTTAGGGAACTTATACATTCATCACCCGGCTTCAGTGCTTCTGATTCAGTTCGCGCTGTAGACAAATATACTCAACCAATTCTGAGGAAGCCTCGCCAATCTCCAAGTTGATTTTCTCGACCCGATTCATAAATGCGTTGTAAGGAATTAGGGCGAATAGCGCGATCACCAGACCGCTGGCCGTAGCGACCAACGCTTCGGAGATACCGGCGCCGACGACACCGGCATCCAAAGAGCCCCCACCTAACGAACCGAAGGAACGGATCATACCCGTCACGGTTCCCGTCATTCCGAATAAGGGCGCCACATTACTGATTGTAGCTAGCCAGTTGAGCCGCAATTCACAGGCATGAATGGCATGCGGCGTAAAGTCATCCATCGCTTTTTGAATCAGCGTCCTTTGACTCTCAACCGAGGCGTTAACGGTTTGGGTCCGCTGGTACGCTTGCAGGCCTACGAGCAAAACAGCAGATACGGGACTCGGCGTGCTGGCGCAGATCGTCATGGCTTCATCAACTCGGCCCTCCCCAAGAAGCGCGAGGATTTTAGCTCGCATTGTGGGGATATCCAATTTGCCGTATTTATAAAACGCCAAACCCCGATCAATCAGCACGGCCAGCATACTTACGCTACAGGCCATGAGGGGAATCATCATGTATCCACCGGTAATTAATTTCTCAAGCATCTTCCTTCTCCTTACTTCGCTGCTTCTTCATTTACGTTCAAAATCCATCGCAACGCCCGTCCTGCCTCCAGCGGCGTCATTTTTAATTGCCGCAACCGAACTCCCGATGCGGGCGCCAAAACCAGTTCTCCGACAAAATGGTTATAAGCGCTCGCGCTCAGAACCCGGGTTGGAACCCGCTCCACGAAAGGTTGTCGTCCCGTGGCAAACATAACCCACTCATTCCCTAGGCATGCGCCCACCACGTGGCCCCGCTTAAACCACTCGCCCACATCCACCGTCGTCCCGGTACGGATCACCACATCCGCCAATTGGCCCGACGCCATTTCGCCCAACAACCGCTGTTCAGCTTTTGTCAGATTAGACGTCACACTCTGTTCGGATAATTCAGTCATGGCGTGCAGCTCAGATTTACTTCGTTGCTTCGGCTTCTTCAATACGCGCAAGATCATTCTCACTAAGGCGCCCACGGGCATATTTAGCCCAGGTGGACTCAGGATAATCCCAGGTCAGGCGCTTCAACAAGCGATAGGCATTTACGAAATCTTTCTTTTTCAAATAGCAGTCTCCGCTCCAGTACATGGACTGAGCAATGAGATCGCTATCAGCCTTCTTGGCATCAATCACGAAACCGAAAACCGCGATGGCCTTATCCAGATTTTCTGCACGGATCCAACACTGCGCCGCCAGCACCGTTGTCTTCCACGCCAACGCGTGATCGGGGAACCTTACAGCCAGCCTTTCAAACACTCTCGCCGCCGACTTATACATCTCAAGCATTTGCAAGCGGGCTTTTTCCTTCTTCACTGGATCCGTTTCAGAACTGGACACCCCCTGCATTTCCTTGCCCTTGGTCATAAAATATTGCCCGAGCCGAGCAATGGTCTCAGCCACGAGCTCATTATCCGGATACCGGTACGATAGTTTGACGTACTCCTCGCAAGCCTGATCCAATTGTCCAAGTTTATCAAAGGCCAATGCCTTCTTGAATTGGGACTTGGGCGCGTAGGGACTGGTCGGGTAACTGGACACCAAATCACCAAACCGGGTAATGGCCTCCATATATCGCTGTTTTTTGGCATCAGGATCCTGAATTTCTTCAGCATATTCCATCGCTAGATTTGCAAGCAAGTAATCAGCATGTGCCCGCTCTTCTGTTTCAGGGTAATCCCGAATGGCCTCTTCGAGCATTTTTTTGCCTTGTGCAATCTGGCGCCGCGCCAGATCTTCCTGCTTCAGTTCCCGCTGCTTCTTTGCCAATTCGAAATAGGCTTCGGCAATCGTAAACTGCGTTTGAACGGCCACTTCCGGTTCACTGAACCGCTTCGTAAAGGGAAGCACTTGCCCATTCGCCCCTTTACGCATCAGCACCAGGCAATTGAGTGAATTTCCAGCCATGGTGGTATAGAACAAGTTCAAGGTATCCCCGTAGCTTACCGGCACGATATCCACTTGCACGCTATTACTGGCCGTTCCCGCATACATCGCCTGGCAGCTTCCCTTGAAGATGCCCGAATGGGTGAACGTCTCGACCAATGAAAGGGACTGGGTGATGCTTCCACTCGATAAGGGAACCTTGACCGAAACCGCGTCCTTTCCACTGGTCGTATCTCGCAAGGGGTCCACGACTCGCAGATAAACACGTTCTCCAACATGAATTGAGCTCATGGCCTGCTGATAACGCTGATCCATGACATCAAAGAACGCATCAGCACTCAACACGGTCTGCTGCGTCATCCACCGGGAAGGCTGGTTCGTTGCGCCAGGGATTTCGTAAGCGACCGTGATCACGTCATCTGGCCGGACAAAGAGCACCGGCCAAGGCAACTTCCTCGTCATTTCAACCGTTTTCCCGTCTTCGTCCACAAAAGTGGTATCAATTGAGGGGCCCCGATCCTGGTCCAGGTTGAGATTTTGCATCGCTTCCATGGAATCAGCCGCATCCATGGCCTCCGTGCCTTCTCCCAATCGCATCGGGATAACAAAGGTAAACCGGCCATCATCCAGCGGATCCACCGCGTAGGCGTTCCCACGAACCATGACCTCGCGATACCCTGGCGGCGCAGATATTGCCCCTGCATCGCCTGTGGGGAATTCATATTTCAAGGTGCCTGGGACGCTCGCATCAAAGGCATTTGTCGGCGTCAGCCCCGCACGCTTAAGCGCCGAAGAGGTCTGCACGTAAAGCACCGCCGTACTCAACGGGGATAGCGCAAGAGCCGGATTTCGTAGCTCTGTGATCAAAGGACAGCCGATAAAGTTCGTCGCCACATGCTCAAGCGCAACCGTATCGGGACGACTGGCCGTAAGCGACCTGATCACCGGCATGGTTTCGCCCGTACGAATATCGGGCTTGTCGACAATCCTCTTCAACTCGTCTGCCTCCAGCAAACGCGAGGTGACATCGTAAACCCTCATTTCAGGCTCAGAAGGCACCGCTTGCTCCACTTGGCAGGTACGCTGCCAGGGAATCCCGAAATCGGTATTTTGCTCATCCGTATAAGCCAGTGCGATATCTTCGCCAGCCTCGACTTGCAGTTCGGAGGCCCGCTGTGACGTTCCAGTGACCGGGAAAAATCGTCCTAGGAATACACCCGAATGGGCACTGCTCTCCAACGCCTCCATTTCAATCGATTTACCTTGCGATAGGCGCACTGTAAATTTCAGCTTGTCCTGAGCGTCGCTGACATCCCCGTCTGGATCTGTGATCAACACGCAAATCGGGTCACCCGCCCGGAACCGCCTCATGGAAACATACTGTGCGTGCCGGATGCCTTGTTGATCGACGCTCGACTCTACAAAACAGGCGCTGATTTTGGCATTATAGAAGGTCGCCTTCATAAACGCTTCCAGTACTCGCTTCTCTTTGGTCACCGAGCTCGGGTCCTCGTAAATCACCGACAGCCGATCACCCGGAACAATTTCCAAGGTTTGGTTCCGATGCAGCATGAGAACGTCGTCTCGGGTTGGCAAGACCTTTACCCCGGCCGCAGTGAAAAGTGAAATTCGCCGAATGGCAGGGGCGTCTCCTTCGAAATCCGCAATACCGATACGCACCAAACGGGCGGTCGTGTTACTGGCAAAGGTAATGCTAAACGTATTATTAGTTAAATTTTCCTCAACCTTAGCGACTTGACTGACATAAGCAGGGGCTGTTTTAGGCCGTTGTGCCGGCATGAACAGCGCCATGGGACAGCGTGCCATGTAAGGAGCCTCGGGAATATCGCATTGCAATTCGTATTCCGGCTCACTTCGCCGTTGTGCCCCAATATAAAGGTCAAATTGATGCAGTCCCTTATCCAGGAACATCGAGACTTCCTGTGGCGCTTTTCCCGTCTTGCCATCAATCGTCAAAATATAAGAGATCTTGGATAATTTTCCCTTCGGATCCAGGCGGAAAGTCTTCCGACGGCGCTCCGGCACATAAAACACACCCTGAACGTGGGCAATATACCAACTCCCAGGTCCATCTCCCTGTAGACCCATTCTATCCGCCTGCCCCATCACATCGTACCCGATTTTATCATTGAGCAAACCCGGCAGATACGTGATTTCATTTGCGTACGCCAAATAATCTATCTCCAAGTACTGTTTAAACGCACTGAGCGTTTCAGGCATTTTGTTGAACATCCCATATCGCACCAACCGGCAACGGGGATATCCATCCCAGTCCGGCAGGGCTTTTGGCCAGGCCGCAACGGTGCTGTAATCTTTTCCATTCATGGATGTTTGCACCACAAAGCTCTTTAACAATCGCCCCGGCACATCGGCTAAAATCCCCATCCGTCCCAAGGTCAGGTTATTATTAAGGTCAACGGTGAAGTTCTTTGGCCTCCGATTGTCGGCTAACGCCACCCAGGGCGGATAGTTGCTGCCGGAAATAGCGAAAGCAGGGTCTTTGCCTTCTTCAGAATCAGAAGCGAACGCCGTGGCAGGCGCGGTAGCCGTCTGTATCTTTCCTTCAAAAATACCCGAATGAGTATCGGTCTCCTCCAACACAATTCCATCGACAGAATCGCCACTGGCGGTAACAGCGCGCACTGTGATTTTATCCTTTGCCGCAGTGGTGCTGCGGTCTGGATCAACCACTCGAACCGAAATCGGGTTACCCGGTTTTATTTCGTCATCAGCCCGTACGGAGCTAAGTATTTCGTTAGTACTCTCCGTCATTCGGCCACTTACCACCAACATACGCTGGAGCGTCCGTTCTTCCTGCTCTTCTTTACTCAGAATCTTACCGGACGAGATAGAAAGTTCTGCATCTGAAATGACATCAATGGTCATCACGGTATCCGCCGTGATTCCTGCGGCCTTCTTGAACGGTTCCGAGAAAGCATAACTAACCTTGTCATGCCCCAACACCTCAAGGATATGATTCCCCTTTACCTGCGGCGCCAAGGCGGTCGGAATTTCCCCCTCAAATTTTGTTTTTGAATCGCCAAAGGGCAGGAGGCTGAAAAACTCCTCATCACCAGAGGACGTCCATACACGGACTTCAATATTAGCCATCCTTCCCACAACGGCCAGGTTACGATCCTCGATCTGAACCTTCAGCGTTTTTCCAGGGATAATCGTGTTTTTGTCCGCCGCAAGACCGACACGAACCTCGGTCGCTTCAATCAGTTTCTTCATCTTCAGATTGAGTTTGCCCTCCAAAATACGGGCATTGGCATGATTCATATTTACGGAAAACACAAGATTCACATAATCTCGCGCCGCCGCGAGATCATCTTGGTCGTACTTGATCACCGCGAGCTGATAGTTGCTTTCCGCTTGAAGCATCGGATCAGGACGTCGGCGCAATTTTTCTAGTCGATCAACTGCGGCATCATAATGTTTAGTGATCCTGTCAATATCCGCGATTTTCAGTTCAGCCAAACGGGCACCCGTAGTATTTTCAAATTCACGTGCTGCGGCAATCCGCTCGTACTCAGCCCGCGCACGAGGATATTCCTGTCGCGCGAATGCAATTCCTGCATGAGCAAGCAAAAGTCTCGTGCGCGCCTCCATATCAAAGAAACCCTGCGGGGTTGAATCCATCCATTCAATCAAGCGTTGGGCCAGTGCCTCACCCGCCTCATATTCGCCTGATTCAATATGGCGCTCTACCAGCCAGGTTGAAAAATCGATGTCCAAGTCTTTGAACTCGGTCAAAGCCAATTCTTTGACAGGCAGGTACTGCTCCCAAGCATTATCCAGCTTGCCCGCTTCATAAAAGAATTGTGCAGAGAACAACGGATAACGCCGGTCAGAACGCTCGACCTTGAGGCTTCCGCCCAATGAGCTCAAAGCCTTTGACTTAATCGCTTTTAAGGCCGAACGAGTTTCCTCCCGCGCCCGCCCTCCCATCATTTCGAGGCCTACCGTGCTATATACCGCAGCCACATCCATTAGCCCAGTGCTCATCAGTGACGTTGAATATTCGGTCAATTTGTCTTGTAACTGTGAATTTCCCGTTTCGCGCGCGAAATACCAGAACATGGGGACCATGGGAATCAGCTCTTTCTCCCGCTTGCGCGCGATCAGTTCACCATTCACCACGTATAGGCAAGTACTCAAGTCACCCCCCCCTGGAGACCACCAGCATTTGGTAAAGCAACTGGCCAAAGTATTCAATTCGGTGTCGGTAAAGGTTCGTCCAATTTCATAACTAATTTGCGGGAGATAGGGGAAATTGAAAGGAGCTGGCGCCTTGGAAGAGCGATCCGCGAAAAGAGCTAATTTATTGAAAAAGGCACTTCTTTGTTCAGGGGTGCTGATCGGCATATAGGAAAGTGATACTCGACCAGCCGCCACTTCATCAAACCGGGTTACACCATAAGTCGCTTCAACCTTGGCTAGCATGCCATCGCGGATCGCCGCATCCGCACCCATAGCCCGGCTAAAGAGATCCCAGTATTGAGCATTTGTGTAACGCGCCGGCTGATCCTCATACCCGAAGGGCAACCGCGTGAATTGCCCCAACTGCTCAGCGATCGCATTAGCCACTTTATGCTGCTCATCGCGACCATAATAGGTGTAATCCCCGTCTCCACTTCCTTTTCGGATCTCATCCGCAAACATATCATCAAAATAACGATCAACCGGGTATTTCTGAGCCAGAGGCGCAAACTCGTTGCGGATTAAATACGAATAGATCGCCGAGGCATTACGATGTTGAAGCTGATAGGAGGGATTCTTACAGAGAACCTGCTGTTCGATCATTTTACTGATCAGATCCAGATCCCGCTGTTCATTCAACCTTACACAGCGATACAGGTTGAAAAGTTCAGCATCGAATTTACCCGCCGTCAGGAGATCCTCAACGCCTTTGATATACAATCCGTTCAACTTGACACGCATGGGCCGATCCTGTTCGGGAATCGAAAAATAGCCACCCCCGAAAGTCCAGCCAGGTCGTCCCGTTGCCATATTATAGACCGTGGTGTTCAGCCCTCGCCGCACCCCCCCCTGCGCAACAAGCAACCCGATTTGGTCTGCCACGATTTCACACTGGAAGTCAAAGGTGTCAAACAAGGCTAGCCGATTGGCCGTCAAATAGGTCAACAGGGCTTCACCATAGGGAGTCTTCTTGACCTCATAATCACGAATTGCCTGATAGAGCGAACGTCCTGCCTGCACAAACGCATCGCGGTTCTTCTGATTTACGGCCCGCATGGCCAAGGCCAGATCCCGACAAATAGGAGTGGGCGCCTTAGCTGGATCGCCCACTTCTGTTTCGGCAACTTGTTTAAGCGCCTCCTCTATGGGGCCTACCAGGGCGACGCGTGGCGCAAGCAGTGTCAGGGCATTAGTATCATTGCCCCGTTTAGCCGCTTCATGAAGTCGCCGCGTTTCGTCTGTCCAGCCTTTTGCCTGTGCACGAACACGTTCAAAAACCTTACGCCGCTCCTCCGCGCTGTAAGGAACCCAATCCAGCATATGGATCTGCGCCGCAAACTTGCTTTTATCTTCAGGAGTTGCCCCGCCCCAACTCCAAGCGCTATCCACCGCCCAAGCGGCCATATCGGTAGAAAAAGCCGCCATCGGGCTGCGCATAACGTAATTTGTAGCAAACGAAATTGCTATCATCGCATCCACATTGGTAAGCGAGGTGTCGGCCGCTGCACGTGGCCAAATCTTGTAGGCGGGCACAATCCGACCTACGACCGTCGATACATAATTTTCAGGAATGATGTACCAACTCTCCTGCGTCATGAGATGCCCGACAGCACCTGCGGGGCTATCGGAAGCGGCCAGTGAATTAATAACCGCCGCATTCAAACTGCAGGAGCCCTGAAGGAATTGGGCTTGAGCCTTATATACAGCCGGATTTGAGCTCAACATCACAAAAGAAAGAGCCGACAACGCACTTGATTTCTTAAACAACTCCACATGCCGGCTGCCCATATCCGCCCACTGTTGCGGCGTGGCTACTCTTTGCTGAGCGCTCCACCAATTCCACGTCAAGATAGAGGCGCGTTCCGGATCCGGCAATTTCTCGAAAACATAGCTTTCAAAAAACGATTGTTTTTGAGCTAGCTGCATATTCCACACTGCATCAGAGGGCGACTCTCCTCCCATGAAAGCCGTAAAAATGTCACGCGCCGTAGCCGCCTTGGGGGCCACATCTATATAGGCTTGGGCCGCAGCTAACACGGTTTCGAAATCCTTATCAACAGCAGCTTGCTCCTTGCCCGCAGCCCCGGCCCGAAAGGCGAGATTTTCAACCAGGAATTTTGTGCGCGCCGCACGAACGGCGCTGCCCCGAATCAACGCGGGCAATTTTCGCCCGGCAACAATGGCGTCGGCATTTTCAGATCCGGCGGAAACGAGACGATCCAGAAAACGGTCCAGATAATAATAACTCATACGTTCCTGATCAACGGGCGTAATCTCGGCAAAAATCGCCACCAGACGCTTGGCCATTGGCCCTATCAACCGCTGCTCGTAACAGCGATCCAAAAACCAGCCATCATAGGTATCCAACGCGCCTGACGCACGCACACGATCACCGTTCTCCATCATGTATTGGAAAGCCGAATCCGGCTGAGCGATGTAATTCACAAGGATCCGGTACATATCAGTGGACACGGCTTTAGTACCTGGCCCTGGGGAGGCGGCTTTCAACATTTGCTTATCACGAGCCACCGCAACATTGAAATCACCTACCGCCTCAGCATTCTCAGCGGCAAGCCTAATCAAACTTTCCGACATCTCCGGTCGTTTTGCAAAATACGCTTTGACTACGGGAGCGGCCGACACAGGGCGCCCGATGGCCTGAGCCAGCTGGAGCAGCTTCACCATCTCTTCGGCCGTCATGGCATCAGGAGTTTTTTGGCCCTTTGCCAACAAGGCATCAAAAGCGACCTGCTGGGGATCTGCAGGAGCAACCTGCGCAGGGGCCGTCAAAGCTAACAAAGCGGCGCAACAAAAGAGTGAGGTGAAAATTTTATTCATTGCTGGGGACTCTTTTCTGGCGCGGATTCAGCCGAGCCTTTCTTCATTTGGGCCTCAATTTTAGGCAGGATCTGCTTTGCCTTTACCGCATTCGGACTATCCGGATAACCGGAAATCAAGAGAGTACATTTATCACGGGCTTTGGCATAATCGGCCTGCCGATAGGCCACCAAGACCCATTTAAGAAGCAGGCTATCCAAGAATGACGCATCGGGGTAATCTTCGAAAGTCTGTTCAAGCAGAGACGTCGCCTGCCCGAAATCATTTTGATCAATATAGAAATCAACCAGCTTTACAAGCGCCTCACCCGCAAACGGACTTCCCGGATAACGCTCCGTACAGAGTTTATATTCCTGAATGGCCGCCACAGGCATACCTACTCCCGTTTTCCCGTAAATACCCATCTTTTCAATAGCTTGGGCGATCCGGAACTGCGCCTCTCCTTTGGACTCGGAAGACTTCAGCCCTAACACTTGCCGGTATACACCGATGGCTTCCTGATAATTCTTATCCGCCATACGAACATTTCCAATGCCCATCAAAGCTTGATCCACAATCGGAGAATTGGGAAACAGTCGCCCGAACAAATTGCAGGTAGCCAACGCCGCTGACATATCATTGCACTCAAGATGAAGCTCCCATTTCAATTTGAACGCTTCTTGCTTCAATATTGAAGGAATGGGCTCTCGGGTTCGTATCACGGACTCAGCGCGCTCAATTCCCTCATCCGCCTTTTCGCGCGCTCCCTTGGTAAGCCCCATGCTCTTGAAGATCTTCGCCAATTCCAGATAAGCTGAAGCCTCCACGAGATTTTTGCGAGCTCTTACAAGGGGATCAAAAACCACGTCTTGCGTAGCACGCGGTCGATTATCCAATTCTCCTGCAATGGGAATAAGGGCCTCCACCGTCCGGGGAACATTCCCGCCAATATGAAGTTCGTCAACATAGGTCGCGACAACCTCATCATTCAAAACGCAACTCAACACATTATCGTTCTGGTTCGGCAAGGCATCGCCTTTCTGCACTTCAATCAATAACGTCCCGCCAAAGCGTCCCGTATGGACTGGAGCCGTGCCTTTTTCAGTGAGCTTAAGCGTAACCTGGTCCCGGATTTTGTAATGCGGGACTCCTTCTGCCCCAATACCGGATGCCTTTGCCCCCTTTACCACATTGGTAAATGAGTCTTCCTCTTCCTCCACCTTGTAACGCGAGACAACCGTTACGGCCACGGTATCCGCTGCATCGGAGACATCTTTATCGGCATCTTGAAGCATGACGAACAACGGCTGCCCGAGAAAGGCTGCGGCCGCAAAACTCTCAAAATCTCCCTGCATGAAATTTAAGGCTGCCGTTGAAACGACATTGACCTCCCCGGTACGAGCCACTTTAAATGCGCCGCTTTCGGTCATCTCATCAGTATAAATGGAGAGGATCTTATCACCACCGGTCACTTCCAGGATCCCATTTTCAGGTTTAGGCGGTCCTATTTCCGTAGTAATCGAGCCAATCGCAATTTGACCTGCTCCCGCCAAAGGGACACAGCTAACCGTCTCGCGATCACCGCGCGAAGTTTGCAGCACCACGCTGGTTGTTTTGCCAAGGCTGGTTAATACAGGAAGATCGCTATCTTCAATCCTGACATAAAATCTTCGCCCCGCCTCTGCATAACGCGACGTTGGACTATTCGAATCCACGGAGGTTCCGACCAAGCTTAACGATTCAATCGCTTTGCTCCAGTTTTGCTGCGCGAAATGACTCAGTCCAATATAATAGTAGGCTTGGCTGGCCCATTTCGAATTTGGGTATTGAGTAGTGACCTGTCGTAATATGGGGTACGCGCTTCCGTATTGGCGAATCTGGAAATAGGCCACTCCCGCCAGATAGAGTCCTTCCAAATAAAGCTCCTGCTCATGGTTGCTTAATTCCTGATCAGGTCGTTCAAGGGCCTTGAGGCGGTTTAAATAACCGATCGCCTTGAGCTGCTCGTGGATCCCAAGATAGTACCGACCCAGCTCAAGACAAGCGTCATTAACGACAGGGCTGGACGGGTACTGGTCCAAAATGGACTCCAGCATCTTGACCGCACGCTCCTTCTCTTGAACCTCAAGCAATTCTTTCGCCTTGGCCAATAAACGGCGAACCTCCAGCTCAGCCGGAGTGATTGCCGCATTGGCTCCTGTGCTTGATCCATCCTGTTGAGATTTACGCGCCGCTTCACTCGGATACGGCAAAGTGAGCCATGCCATCGCGACCGTTAACAGCACCGGCATGTATTTACTAGTGAGTTTAATTTGCATCTACGCCTCCACCTATCTTATAGCCCATGCGTTCCAGCTCCTCATGCGCCACGTTTGACTGCCCGCTTTGAGGATATTTCTTCATGATTCCGCGCAAGTTCGCCACATACTGTTTAGTGTCTTTCAAATCACGATAAACATAAGCAATACGCATGGCCGCGCCAGACGCCGAGTCTTTGAAAAATCCTTCAATCTCGCGAAGCTGGGCGACCGCCTGTTCGTTTTTGCCCTGAGCCCTGAAACAATCAGCAATGGCAAACAGGGACGAAGGCGGGCGATCGCTGGACTGGTAAGCAGAAATCGCTTCCGGATACTTCTGTTGCATTTGCAACATCTCAGCCTTCGCCCAATAGGCCTCCTTGGCATAAGCGGGGACGTTAACCAATTCGTTCGCCAAAGGCAGGGTTTTTTCCGGGATCCGTCTCCAATGATAGTAACGCATTAACTTCACACGCCCGTAATCCTTATCCGTCATGTCCGCACAAATCCGCTCCGTCAGCACCTGATCCTTGTGGATCATAAAATCAACCAACCGGGTTCGGTCGGCATCCGTCCACTTCCCCTGTTGCAGCTTGTCGTAGGTATTGCGTGCCAACGCCAAATCCTTGGCATTGTCACAAAGCACTCTAATCAACGCGTCAACTTCGGCATTGCTCATTTCGCCGAAATTCAACTTGCTGTAATATTCCTGAACCTTGTTCTTCTGTTCGCCGAAAGCGCGGATCCACCGAATCACCCGGCCATAGTTGCCAGATTTTTGATTTACTGCAAATTGGCGGTCTACCCGCTCCGTCCATTTGGCTCTGTTCCCGTCAACCGCCAGATTGAAGTCCGCCAGATCTAATTGGAACTCATCATCCAGTGGCAACTTGCCCTCCATGGCGCCAGACCAATAGCGATAATAATCGGTTCTCTTGGATTTTTCAGCTTCGGCGAAGTTGCCAAATCGACGAACATTGTCCTTAACACTGTACCAATAGTCAGAGGGACTGGGCTGTGCAGGATCATGACGGAAAGTGAGGACCTTCTGATAAAAGTCCGCGAGCTTCTCTTCATCGGGACGCCTTCGGATTAGATAGCCCAAAACCTGCTCCATCGTGTACCGGGCCACCTCCGGATTCACCTTCCGGAAATCGATGACGGCTTGGATATAATACTTGGAGGCATCGTCGAAATTGTTCTGCTGAACGTAGAGATCTCCCATCCGACATAAAGCTTCAGCCGCTAGATTGCTCTTCCGGTAATCGGCATCCTGCGTCAGTTCCGTCCACGCCTTGACCGCCGCCACAAGATCTCCATTTTGGAAGTGACACAATCCAATATAGAAAAGCGCCGCGCTGGCATAGTTCAATGCATTAGGGAAATAATCCAAAACTTCGGTGTACGCCTTAATGGCCTCGAATCGCTTATTGTCCAAGTCCAAGCAGCGCCCCCGGCGCAACAACACATAGGCAGTTGCCCCCGATTTCGGAAACTGCTCCATGAAAGCACCGTAGTTCGCCAATGCCCCGCGGTAATCCTTTTCAACAAAAACCTTGTCAGCCTTACCCAGCAGATGCCCCTCAAAGGTGTCGAGCTTCTGAAATTCCGCCGCTGTCAAAACGATCTCAGTGCGAGCATTATTCACCCACCCCGCCTCTGCCGGGAAAACAGACAGAGACACGAGGGTGACCGCCATGAGAAAAATTCGGGTCCACCCCTTCATAACCAACCTGCTCTACGAAACTTTTTCTGGACTTGAGTCATCAAATCGTCTCCACTTTAACGAACCCCTGTGACGTTGTTAAATGCGATGTTTTTTACCAGCATATTGTATGCCAAAAACAAAATGCCTGCATTATTAAAACTCATGCCGAAAAAACCGCCTATTTCTGTATGCACTAACGATGCCGACATGCGTTCTGCTGTATGCGCGCCAATGAAGGCACGCGCAGGTTATCTGCTGAAACGAGAACCAGCATATTACGTGGTCGGGACGGTTAATGGCAAGAAATTCATGAAGCCCAACAGAGCGGTGAGAGCGGCCTTGCGCCCTCCACCCGAAATTTCGCTTTTATGCGTGACCGGATTTGAGAGTTTTGACATTCTTCACCGGTCTTACAAAAGGTTACAACTATGGCTGAACGACAACTTCTAAGCGGTAATGAGGCGGTCGCCTTGGGCGCCCTGCATGCGGGCTGTGCCCGGGGAACCGGTTACCCCGGAACCCCCTCAACTGAAATCCTGGAAAATTTTGATGTCATCGGCGGTCAGGCCGAGTGGGCTCCCAACGAAAAAGTGGCAGCTGAAGTCGCCTTGGGCGTCGCCTTCGCCGGCGCCCGCGCCATGGTGACCATGAAACACGTCGGCCTTAATGTGGCCTCCGATGTCCTGTTCACCGCCGCCTATAGCGGCGTTCAGGGCGCTCTGGTGTTCGTGGTGGCCGACGATCCCGGCCTCGCCTCCAGCCAGGACGAACAGGATACCCGCCGCTACGGCATTGCCGCCGGCGTCCCGGTCATTGAGCCGGCCGACTCCCAGGAGTCCTATGATTTTATCCGGCTGGCCTTCACCGTATCGGCCCGCTGGAAAACCCCGGTCATTCTGCGCATGACCACGCGGGTCTCACACACCACATCCATTGTCCGGCCTTCAGACACGCACGAGACGCCAGCCACTCCCCATTTCGTGCGCGATATTCCCGGCCGGGTGATGATCCCGGGGCATGCCCGCGTCAAGCACAAGGCCCTGCGCGCCAAACTTGCCGAGATTCAGGAGTGGTGCGAAACCGAAGGACCCAACCGCCTGCTCCCCGGAAAATCCGATATGGGCATCGTATCGTGCGGCATCGCCAGCGTGCATGCCCGGGAAGCCGCTCCGGATGCCGCCATTCTCAAACTCGGCATGACGTATCCCCTGCCCTTCAAGTTGATTCTGAATTTCCTGAAGGACAAAGCCCATTGTTTTGTAATCGAAGAAAATGATCCGGTTTTAGTTGAACAAATCCGAGCTGCTGGCGGGAATGTCCCATGGAACCCGGAACCTTACCGGATGGGCGAACTCACTGTGGATCGCGTCCGCCGGATTCTTAAAGGCGATACCACGCCCGAAGCGCCGCCCCCGAAAGGTCGGCCTCCCCGCCTTTGCAACGCCTGTCCGCATGGATATGTCTTTGAAATTTTCAAGAAGCTTGACTGCATCGTGTCCGGCGATATCGGTTGCTACACGCTAGCGGCCTTGCCTCCGCTGTCAGCCATGGATTCCCAAATCTGCATGGGCGCCAGCATTGGCATCGGCTTGGGCCTGCGTCACGTCTTGCCCGAAGCGGAAGCCCGCCGGGTGGTAAGCGTTATCGGCGACAGCACGTTCATGCACAGCGGTCTCACGGGTGTGGCGGAAATGGTATTCAATCCCCCCACCACCGGACACGTCCTCGTCGTGCTGGATAACCAGACCACAGCGATGACCGGTCAGCAGGAAAATCCCGCCACCGGACGCCGACTAGATCACACCTCTACCACACGCATTTTGATTGAAGAGGTGATCCGGGCTATGGGCATCAAAAACGTTTTTGTTCTGGACCCGGTCCGGCAAAGCGCACTATTTGAAGAAACCCTGATCCAGGCGTTGAAAACTAATGAATTGACCGTCATTGTTGGACGCCAGCCTTGCCTTCTGGCCGCTGGTCGGATCCGGTCTTATGAACAAAACCTTAACCCCACAGCCCCCCAACCTCTATGAAGCCATCTTCAAAAACCACCAATATCCGAATCGCCGGGCTCGGCGGAATGGGAATCCTGAAAAGCGCACAGGTCCTCGCCGAAGTGCTTTTCCGAAATGGATACGATGTCAAAAAAGCCGAAGTACATGGGATGAGTCAGCGGGGTGGTTCGGTGACCAGCGATATCCGATTCGGCCAGGAAGTACTCAGCCCGATGATTCCTGGTGGGGAAGCCGATTTCCTCATGATTCTGGCTCCGGAAGAATTGGAAAACCACCGGCCTTCCCTGCGCCCGAACGGCATCCTGATCAATGCCCAATCCTTTGATGACGTCGCCTTGCCCAACCGGAAAAGCCTGAACGTTGCCATGCTCGGCACGCTCAGTCGGCATCTGGACATCCCGGTCGAGCGCTGGCAAAAAACGATCTGTGATGTTTTTCCTGAAAAACTGCACGCCATTAATCTGGCAGCCTTTGAGGCCGGACGCAACCTTGTCAAATAAGGGCACCCTATGAGCAATAACCCCATTCATCCCGACAGTTACGCGGATTTTCTATGCCCGGACGAGCTTCACCGCATTCAACTTAACCGCCTGCAGGCGATCGTACAGGCATCCTATGACACCGTTCCGCTGACGCGCGGGCGCATGGACGAAATCGGACTGAAACCGGAACACATCCAGTCCCTGGCCGATACCGCCAAGTTGCCATTCACTCAAAAAACCGATTTACGGGACACCTATCCCTATGGATTGTTTGCCCGCCCAATGAAAGAGGTGATCCGCCTGCACGCCTCCAGCGGAACCACCGGAAAGCCGATTGTGGTGGGCTACACCCGGGACGACATGAAAGTCTGGTCGAGTGTGATGGCGCGCACCTTCTGCGCCGCCGGCCTCACCGAAAACGATGTGATCCAAAATGCCTTTGGCTATGGTCTTTTCACCGGCGGACTGGGCGCCCATTACGGGGCAGAAGCACTGGGTGCCACCGTGATTCCCATTTCCGGGGGCAATACCGAACGCCAGATCATGGTAATGCAGGATTTCGGCGTCACCGCGATCTGCTCCACACCCAGCTATTTCCTGCACCTCATCGAGGCCATCGAAGCCACCGGCAGGGGTTTCAAGGATCTGAAACTCAAAGTCGGCGTATTCGGGGCGGAACCCTGGACCGACGGCATGCGGGCCCATATTCAAGACCGCGCCCATATCAAGGCCTATGACATCTACGGCTTGTCCGAAATTATCGGGCCCGGCGTCGCCACTGAATGTTCCCAACAAAACGGACTACACGTTTTTGAAGATCATTTCCTCATGGAAATTGTGGATCCCAAAACCGGCCAGGTGCTGCCCGACGGCGAAGAGGGCGAACTGGTTCTGACCACCCTCAGTAAGCAGGCGATTCCCATGATCCGCTACCGAACCCATGACATCACCTCCATCATCCCTGAACCGTGCGCCTGCGGACGAACCCTGCGCCGCATCCACCGCATCAGCCATCGTAGTGACGACATGATCATCATCCGCGGTGTGAATGTATTCCCGTCGCAAATTGAAGCCGCCCTGCTGAAAGTGGAAAAATCGTTGCCGCACTACCAGATCGTTCTGAGCCTCAAAGAAGGCTTGGATCAGATTGAGGTACAGGTGGAAGTGACCGAGGAGATGTTCCGCGACCGCGTCAGCGCCTTGGAGCAACTCCACAAGAAATTCTCACACGCCATTGAGCACGTGGTGGGGCTCCGGGCACAGGTTCGTCTTGTGGAACCCCAAACCATTGCCCGGAGTCAGGGCAAGGCCAAGCGCGTAATTGATCAACGAAAAGAAAAGGTGTCGCCATGAAACTGAAACAACTCTCGGTCTTTCTGGAAAACAAACCCGGCCGCCTGAGCCATCCCTGTAAGCTCCTCGCCGAGGCGGGCATCAATATCCTCACCCTCTGTCTGGCTGATACCGAGCAATTCGGAATCCTGCGCCTGATCGCCAAGGACTGGGAGAAAGCCAAAAGCGCTCTGGAAAAAGGGGGGTGCGTGGTCAATATCAGCGAGGTGCTCGCCATCGAGATCCCAGATCACCCCGGCGGGCTGGAGAGCATCCTGTCCATTCTGGAACCGAACGCGATCAATATCGAATATATGTATGCCTTCACGCTGAAGCGCGGCAGCAATGCCGTCCTGATCGCCCGGATCGAAGACGTTGACCGCGCCGCAGAGATTCTTCGCAAAAAAAAGATCGATGTCTTAGAATCGTCCACCTTCTTCGCCCTATCGTAATCCTAACCCGGCATAGCCCAAATCAAGAGGAAGATTTTGAACAGAAGCACGCAAAGGCCAGCGGCGAGTACGCCGCAGGCGCAACAATTTTTCCTTCGCGGCCTTCGCGAGCTTCTATTCAAATTTCTTTTTCCAAAAATCATGACCAAAACACGACTGACTCAAGTCGTAAGGAACTAAGAAAGAGTTCACACCATGGCACTTATTCAATGTGATTTCTTTTCTGAAAGTCTTGGACTCAGTTCATCCATGACGGTCATCCTGCCCCAGAATACTCGCCGACAAATAGGCATGACGGGTAAGGCGGGAGCCAAAAAGCATCCTGTCCTTTATCTTCTGCACGGAATGTCAGACGACCACACCATCTGGCTGCGCCGAACCTCCATCGAACGATATGCGGCCAGCCTGGGGCTTGCCGTTGTGATGCCCGCGGCGGCACGCAGTTACTATACCGACATGCATTTTGGTTTGAAGTACTGGACCTTTATCAGTGAAGAACTGCCCGCACTGGTGGAATCCTTTTTCCCGATTTCTGACAAGCGGGAAGACACCTTCGCGGCCGGCCTCTCCATGGGCGGTTACGGGGCTTTCAAGCTGGCACTCTCCAGACCGGATAAATTTGCCGCCGCCGCCAGCTTATCGGGAGCGCTCGACCCGCACGAATTATCAAAAACGACTCCCGATCGAAATCTCGAACACCTGACCATTTTCGGCGACAAGTCGATTCACGGGACGCCCAATGATCTTTATCACGTGTCCCGGCAACTGGCAAAATCGGGCGCCGAAAAACCCCGCCTGTTTCAATGCTGTGGTACCGAGGATTTCCTCTATCAGGACAATCTTAAGTTCAAAGCCCACTTAGAATCCCTGTCATTTGACCTGACCTATGAAGAGGGGCCCGGCACCCACGAGTGGGGCTATTGGGACACCCATATTCAAAAGGTTTTAAGCTGGCTTCCCCTGAAGCGCTAGGAGCCTGTCGGGCTTGCAGAGTCTTCAGCCTCAACAGTTACTTCCGGCGGAGACCGCCGGCTCCAATGATTGAAAGCGGGGGCTATCCTTGGTGAATTAAGCAATGGGCAGCACATGACGCTTGATTGCTGACGCAAATTTTATTCTGGAGCCGGCGGTCTCCGCCGGTAGCCCCCCTACAGGAGCGAAGCCCGACAGGCTGCTAGAGTATTACCGCTTGGGCGGCGGGGCTTCGCGTACTACGGCGCCATATGCATCGCTTAGTACCAACACCGCGAGGCGTATGGTGTTATCCAGTTCGTTGGTGTTGAGGGAAACATAGTCAAAGCGGCCACGCAGATCCGTGTAGCCGTCTTTGAAGAATTTGACCGAGCCATCCGCCATCTTGGCGTAAACCTTGACGTACGCGCCAGGGATCGGCTTACCGGTCTCCGCATGCGTCACCACCAGCTGTCCATAGGTCTCGACCATCTGCACCTTAAGGGTATTCGCATAATACGCCTGAGTCTTGCGCACCCCGGCCGCCAGCGCCTCAACCATCACATTCTTCGCCTTAAACTCGGCAGGCAGGTCCACGACCAGTCCGTCCTTGCCCACAGGGATATCCACCGTTTGGCTCAACACCGGACGAATAAAGGAGAACTGGGCGGCACCCTCCTGCAAGAAGGGACTGCGTGAGAAGAGTAGTTCGATATCCATCGGATAGAAGTTCAGCGTGCAGCTCTTAAGATTGCGGGTATCAAGACGGATACGCCCGGACTCGACCTGCAACTCCAGCACAGGTTCCGTTGCCGCCAGCGCAGCCTGCGCTTCATCACGTTTCTCCTTATCTGCAGCGGCCGTTGCCGCTCCGCCCCCGATTTCACGAAGCTGAATCTGGATTTGCTCAAACCGTGCGCGCCATCGATCCACCCCCTCATCCGCATGCTTCTTTGCCAGCGTTCCCGCCGTCTCGAGATCGCCCTTATAGAACGCCAGATAGGCGGCCAGGTAATCGCACTGGAGCTGTTCAGGGGTACTCTTGCAATCCACACGGCCAAACCAATCGATGGCCTCGCCCACACGATCCTGCAAGGTCATATAATAGGCCACTGCCAGCGTATCAGCCGCATCCAGTTTTGCCTTATAGCTGAGCACCTTCATAAAGCTCTGGTACTGGGCCCGGACGCCGTCGTTCAGAATCGTCCGCTTGGCACCCACCGCATGCGCGCGCGGGTTCACCAGTGGCGCATATTCCAAATGCTGATAATCAAACCGCTCAACAGGATCAAGCGTCAACAGAGTTGAAACCAAGTAGAGCCCGCAGCGATTGGCGAAATCGTGGTGCCGCAGGAATTCCCGAATGGTGACGGGGTCGTTATGTATTACACCAAACGACCAGAGCGTATCGGAATAGAGATGCCGAGCCTCTAACAGGGACGTCACCGTCTTGAAGTACTCACGTTTGTTCATGCGCCAGGCAATCTCATTGAGATCGATTCGATGGAGATTGGCAGCACGCAGAAACGCCATCACCTCGTCCTCTGTTCCGTTCTGCGAGATCCATGCCCACGAGGTGGTGTCGATCTTGCTCAGCTTGGCAACGACGTGGAAGGTAAAGGGCTCGGCACTGCCGACCACCTTGTCCTGACTCGCCAGCGTGACCGGGTAATGGGGATAGTCACCTGTAGCCGGGAAATAGAAGAAGTATTCCTGAGTCTGTGTACTGTAGGGCTCTAGGATCATATAAAACCCTTTCGTGGTGAACCCGTTATTCACGGCGATCGAGCCCATGGGAATCTGAAGCAGCACATGCAGTTTCTGACGGTTCCCGGTGGGGTTGGTCAGCACCGCTTGCGCGCCATACACCACCCGCGGCAGGAATTCTTCACTCACTAATTTATCAAAGCGCTCCCCGTTCTCGGTCCGTTCGCGATCATCTGCTCGGAAGAAATGCTGGGCGACAAGAACGCCACCCGGCACCGTATCCCTGGCACCTTCCTGAATTTCACGATGGAACAACAACATCGGCGAGCCTGCCTGCACGGTATAACTCAACCCCTCAACTTTCTCGATAGGCTCCGTGGCCTTGAAGGGCAAATCCAACACCGCCAGCGCCAGCATCATTTCTGTAAAGCTGGTGGCGGTTTCAGGAAAGGCCTTTGACAGGAACGGCGACTTGCCATCATGTGCCGCAAAATCCGACCAGAAGGCATTGACCTTCACGAGGTCTGCCACCTGTTGCTGGATCGGTAAATGGTAGTAATTGTTTTCAGCTAACTCTTGAGTCTTGTCGAGTTTCTGGAAAAATTTGCGAGCTTGTTCCCGGCTACCTAATTCGTCATCGAAGAAGCTTGGGGCATTCGCTGGCGCGGCCTCCCCAAGCGGCAATCCATCGCTGTCGCTACTTGCTTCAAGAGATCTAACTTCACGCTTACGATCAAGTCGCCCCGCGGGTTTACTCGTCCTTCCTGAATAAAGCCCTTTCATAACAAGAGGACTCTTCGCCATGGCAATCTCAAAGCCAGCCGCAATACTAGAATCGCCGCCACCAATTCCTGAGCCACTCGCCTTCTCAAGCGCCATGATCTGTCGAGCCTCCGCCCCACTGCGCGCCTCCGCAATCGCTTTGTCAGCCACACCAGACCCGGCGTCCAGCGATCCGGCCTGGAGCGCCGTATCAAACCGGTAGTTGAAGGCCTCCATGTCCGGCGGGATCAGCTCCACACGTTCACGTGTATCACGAATGACCGAAGCCTCCTGTTCACGCACATGCTTACCCAACAGCACGCGCTCCGCCGCATTCAAGCGTTCAAAGCGCCACGGCTCAAGATACCCGGCAAGATCGTCGCCCAGCAGCCAGTGATCCATAAAGGTCTTGTCTTTCTTATTCTTCAAGTAAGGCGCAATGACCGCCGCGAAGAACTTAGGATCCTTATGATATAAAAAGAAACTCAGTTCGTGGCAGGCGTACTTGGCATAGAGGCGGCTTTGCTCTTTGGCATCCAAATCGGGCCAATTAGCAATAAATGAGAATTCGCCGAAGGAGGCATTGTTATTCAGTGTCGCCAGCAGACGATACGCCTTGGCCACGGTGTCGTATCGTTCGAAGCGCGACGTTGTCACATCGCCAATGCTCGCTGTCGTCTTAGCCGCCACAGCCGTGATCCGCTTCTGTTCCGCATAGTTTTTCTTGGGATCAAGGCCTGCGGCGAGGCGCAGTTCACGCGTCAAAATGGGCGTATCCGCCAACGCCACATGCTTCAATACCGTAGCCGTAGGATCCACGGCTAACACGCGCAAATAGGGCAAGCCTTTAAGGGCGGCGAGCGGAACCAGTACCTTACCGTCTTTGTCCGGCACCAAGTTCAACAGCGTCACAGCCGGCTGTTTCAGAAAGTCGAGCCCAACATATCCTTCGAGACTAGTTCCTTCTGGTGTCGGCGAAGCCGCAACACCGCCAAAAGCGCTCGCGCTACGGGCCATCTGCCGCGCATACTCACGGCCTTCCGCTAAAGATTCCGGTTGCGCCACGGTAGCCCGCAACGCCCACGGGTTGAGCAACAGGCCCGGCCGTTCCAACATGTTACCGGGATATTTCACCGCCTGCTGACGATCAATGATGTAACGGTACTCATCACCGATATCACGACCCGACTCATAGAAGGTACGGGCCGGTTGCCAGGGCTGCTGCAACAACGCCGGTGTGCCTGAATAACCGAGTCGACCAAAAAGGTTATAGGCGGACAAATAGCGGGTGGCGTAGACATGCACGCGGGTGAAGGCCGTCGCATTCGACAAGCGGATTTCCACATTGCTGGCTCCGAGCGTGATCGACGCCACGTTCAACGGTGCAAGACGGGGAAGCTCCAACGCCCGGTATGACGAAACGACCAGTCCATTACGCACCTCACCTTGAGTGACCCGAACGGCAATCTCCCGGCCTTCGCCCTTCAGATAGAGAGAGTAGTCGCCCGCAGGCAGGCCGCAGAGTTCCAAATACCCGTCCGCAATGACCAGGGCCTTTGACCAGTCTTCCACCAGCTGGCCGTTGCGTGTTTCCAGCAGTGACGCCTCCGCCGAAGCCTCAACTCCGCCCGTGACCACAGGAACGTGCAGGGTCTCACCGGCCTTTCCCTGCAACACGGCAGGATAGGCGCAACTATTCCGCGCAGGGGTCCATGAAAGTTCAATCCCGCCTGCGGCCTTGATCCGGAACCGTTCGATGTCATTCAGCGCCCCCAGCATAGCGCGGCCTTTCTCATCGGTCTTGAGCACCGCATACACTTCATTGCGGAATAGGCGATGCTTGAAAAAACAGGCGAGAGGTTCACCCGTTAGTAGCTCACCATTTTTCCCGCGTGCGTCAACGTAGTAGCCGTTGGCCGTCGGCCCAACATGCAAGGCCTGAACCTCCACCGTGCGATCAATGCCATTCAACGCGAACGACTCACTATCGATTAGATCCTGCTTCTTGCCCTGACTGAGATTCTGGATGCGGGCTTTGAGTGACACGGTCAGTTCGACGGCATTCTCCGGCACGAGAATTTCCTGTACGAGTTCGGCATCCTCACGCAGCACCAGCCCCGGCACTTCGCGTTCGGTCATGATGCCCTGCAAATCCGTAGACCGGATGACCAAGCGCGGCTCTTCCAATAATTTGAGGCTGGCGGGCCGGCCATTGACGGTCAGTACCGGGCGCACGGCGATCAACGCCTTTTCGCGACGGATCAATGACTCCCGATCCACATAGACGCCCACTTTGAGCGCATAGTTTTCGGCTTGATGATCGAAATGCACCAACGCGGCAAACTTATCCTGCCGGACCACGAGATTCTCGCTCTTCGGTTCCGCCGTGAAAGGAACAAGGATGCGCCCCTCTTTATCGGAAGTAAATTCGCGGCCCGCCAACCAGCCCCGGGCGCCGAGTACACGGTTTCCCGCCTCATCCAACACCGTGAACGCATGCCCCGCCGCTGTCACCGTCTGCATCACATTCAAACGGCCCTTTTGAACCAACGCACGGCTGCTCTTGCCGTTGCCAATCAATTCCACCACATATACGCCGCGCGCATTGAGTTCGGGAAATTCGAAGGTGCGCGCCACGCGGCGCTCGGCTAGGTCGTTGTATTCCACGCGGCGTGAGGCCGAGGCAACCAGCCCGTCAAGATTAATGGCGAGGTTCAGGGGTTGGCCCATTTCCCGGTAATAGTTAAAGGTATTAATCTCGTACACCTTGACGAGCAACGCCGGGACATTCTTGACGAGGGCCGTGAGTTTGACGGCGGTATCCGAGCCAATCACAACCGGGTTGTCGGGCGCAAAATCGATGTCGACTCGTTCCTTGAGGCGCTTATAGGCGTCGGGCGCGAGTAACGGCGCCCATTGCTGGGGATCACCCACCCCATTAACGATCTTGGCTTCGGCGAAAATCGGCTTCAGGAAATCATCGCGGATAAACGGCAGGAAGGCTTCATAGTTCGCATCCCCTTTCAAAAACTCCAGCAGGAAACTGCGAACGAGCGGCTCTTCATTGGCTACCGGGGGCAAGGCCACCAGATTGAAATTTTTATTCAATTGGGCGAAGTAGTCGCCACGCGCCACCTGCTGGCGATATTCCGGGCGCAGGTAATAGACATCACGGGGAAGTTTGATGTACTCCATAAAGCGGTTGCGATCATAGATCCCCTTGGTCATGTCATGGGTCAGCCGGTTATAGAGAACACTCGCCTTGAGCGAGTTATGCACGGGATCGAGCGTTTTAACAAAATTCCATACGCACTCGTAGTAGGCCTCGCGGGCGGCGGGATCCGTGTTCAAGTCGATTTCGTTCTCAGGGCCAAGCTTGGAAAGATAGGCGTTCACATAAGCTGTTTCATTCCGCAAGGTCGGCATTTTGTGAATTAAATCGTCCATCTGAGCCACCGTGAGGAGAGAGTGGATGGGGAGAGACCCGAACCCACGGCTGTCGCGGAAGTTCAAGTCGGCCACGATCCGATCGACCAACCCTGGATAATCGGGACGGTTCAAACGCGAAAGCAAGTTGCGACGCTGCTCATCAGAAATCTGTCGACCAGCGACCAAAATCAGTCCGGCATCCTCAAGATACTGAAGACTTTGGGAATCCCAACGGAAGGCGTTCTGCAACTGCGTCTCGGTACTAATCAGTTTATTGTCCAGCACTGTCGGAGCGCTGCTGGAACGATCACCCGTTTTGCGGGCGTAGGGGTAATTGATGCCCAGTTCACGCCGGAGATAGTCGAGCGTCGTCTGGGGAGCTTTGTCATAGTCCAGCAGCACCTGGCGGTTCAGTAATTCGCGCTCCGACGTGATCACGTTTCCGTTGCGCTCCCGCATCCAATGTTCGGTGACTTCCTGAAAACGCTGGCGAGCGCCGCTGTTTTGGGACTGAAGCGCATTATAGTAGAAGTAATCGTCGGTTCCCGGAACCAGTTCCTTCAGAGCCGCTTCACGGTCACCGGCCAGACTGAAGGTTTCGATATAACCGATTTCCTGACCACTGGCGCTCAAGGCCAACACCAACCCGAACACCGCCATGATCGTGCTTTTCATAAAGGATCCTCCCAATTCAAACACTCTTCAGTTCAGTAATCTGCGGATCGGCGCCATCCCTGAAAGTCGAGCGAATAGCCGCAAGATCCGTCGTGCCGCATGCGCGGCAAGACCGGTCATAATCTACTGAGGAGGCAATCTGATGTAAAGGCTGGTTACGCCCGCCTAACTGAAAACAGGTATAAGCAATAATTGATTGAGCGTTTCAACCAGAACCATTAACGCCGGCCAGCACGCCCAGTACCACCGGCGGAGACCGCCGACTCCAAAAAATGAAAGCGGGTGCTATGCTCGGTGAACTAAGCAATGGGTAGCACGTAATGCTTGATTGCTGACGCAAATTTTATCCTGGAGCCGGCGGTCTCCGCCGGTAGCCCCCCACAGGTGCGAAGCCCGACAGGCTGCTATCAGCATCTTTGGGTCGGCGCGTGTCGTAGATGATAAGTTCTCGTGGTAGAAAGAAACGAAATCGACCCAGGCATCGGAGGCTATCGCTTCGCTCAGCCTCAATGCCGACGTTCGGCTCGAAGAAGAATGTAAAACGAGAAAATGAAGACTCAACTATACGTGCTGGTGGCGATGGCTGTTTGTCTTGCCGCTTCCGGTTGCCGATGGATCGGCGGCGGGATTGCTGGTGCGAGATATGACCCGATATGGCAGGTCAGAGACGCCAAACTCTATGGCGAAGTGGTGGCAAGTAACAAAGTTGCAGTTGCCATGGCACCCCTGACAGGGAAACAACCACCACAGTTATTCGAGGGCATCACGCATGCTTTCCCTGTCCGCCAAGAAAGAGTTGAGGGGGCACTTGTGTCCCTTGCGGGAACGGCGTTCGCCACTAGATACAGCAGAAACCGCTTTGAACTTCAGAGAGACGGTGTAACCATAATCAACGCGAAGTTGCCGAAGATATTCAACATTCATCCAATTCGACTAGGGATGGGCAAACTGGCGGCCCAATCTGTGGTCATGATCGTTAATAAAACACGATCGAGCACCGGGCTTTACTTCGTCGCACTCTACACTGCTGAGGGAGAACGACTCTACAGTGCCGTCCTGAATGCAGGACAGGTATGGGACATCAGAGTGTCTGACGTCACGATTCAGATATTGGGACACTCGGAAGTCAGGCGCATCTCAATGAAGAAGTGAACCGAACACGCCAGCGAACCCTAGCTCGTGTCCTGCTCGCAGGATGGCTGGTAACGTTCGGTGAGAAATCAGAAAAACAGAACGGATATTGACGTAACTACTAATAGTAGCTACATTACTGCCAATGAAATTCGAATGGGATGAGGAAAAGAACCAGGAGAACATCCGGTATCATCGGATCGATTTTGCAGATGTACCTCTGGTCTTTGACGGCCCCATGTTTGTGACGTTGGATACCCGGAAGAATTATGGTGAAGACAGGTTGATCGGAATCGGGCTTCTCATCAACTCAGTGGTGGTGGTTGTGTTTGTCGAAAAAGTTGGGGACACAATCAGAATTATCTCAGCTCGAAAGGCGGAACGACATGAACGCGACAAATTCAAAAAAGAAATCCGAAACTGATTGGCAGTACCTGAAGGATGAATCGGACAAAGGCATAGATTTTTCTGAAATCCCAAAGCTTGATTCCGAATTCTGGAAGAAAGCGGAGTTGCGATTGCCTCAGAAAAAAGAAAGCTTAACGTTGCGTCTTGATCACGACGTAGTGGCCTGGTTTAGGAGCGCTGGACGCGGATATCAGACGAAGATGAATGCTGTGCTACGCTCGTACATGAGGTCTGCAAAACACGCATGATCAACACCGATCACCGATCGGGATGGGAACCCTCCTCTCGGAGTGTCCCCCCCCACACCACTAATCGTACGGATCGCGTAATTAGCGGTTCGGCTGTTATTGACAGAAAGAGCCCAACAGAATAGCGCCTGCCGAGCGGGTGAACCAGTCATCGGGCAATGCCGCGCATACCGTTCCATTCTTGC
>JBBQNS010000025.1:0-36274 GCA_038330175.1 Kiritimatiellia bacterium | reverse complement strand
GAAAAACTGCAAGCCGCAGCAGCAAGCCCGATTGTGGTGCCGCTCGCCGTGTCTCAAGCGGAGCGGGTGGTAAATACCCTTCCACATCCTGTAGGGGGTGGTTGAGTAAACTGCATAACCATGTTCTCATTATGGCCTCTCGGCTCGCGGACGACACGGAGGTCGTCCCTCCAAAAACCGCAAAACACGAGTGTTTTTATGAATGGAGGGACGACCTCCGTGTCGTCCTGCCTGTGTAAGAGGCCTTAATGAGAATTGCTGAAGAAAGTGCTTGAGCGAAAGCGGGCTTGAGCCTAGCATAAGTCAAATTGCTTATTAATCCTTGTTTAACGGTGCGCCATGACAACAGTCCGAACAATCAAACTGAAAAGAAGCTCACAAGCATACGGGGATACCGCCGGATCCAGTAGTCTTTCCGCCCCTGAAGCAATACCCGAGACGCATGACGCAACTCCTCCTTCCCCGCCCGAACAATCAGGAGCGAGCGCACCTCTTACCCCCGAAGCGGCTCCTCAAGTAAGTATTAATACCGTTTCCAGCAAATCTACGGTGTGGTTTATGCTCATCGCCCTCGCGGCAGTGCTTGGGCTCCTGATCATTTTGGGACTTCAATATTCAGAAAAGTCTTTTTACAAAGAAACCCCCTCCGTCTGGCTGCCCGGAAAATAAATCCTGGAGGGCCGCCGCTTGGCTGCCCTGAGTTTACCGAAGCGGCGGCCCTATAAGACCGATGCCCCATTCGAACCTAGCAGCCTGTCGGGCTTCGCGCCTGTGGGGAGGCGACCGGCGGAGACCGCCGGCTCCAGGACGAAATTTGTGTCAGCAATCAAGCGCCCCGTGCTGCCCATGGCTTCATTCACCGAGGATAGCCCGTACTTTTAATCATTGGAGCCGGCGGTCTCCGCCGGTGGTGACTGTTGAGTCGGAAGGCTGTGCAAGCCCAACAGGCTGCTAGATGTGCTGTAATGAGAACGGCCGCTTATATTTGGGCTTGAGCCTTCCTCCCCATGATTTCATAATAGGGGTTTGGAGATGTTTCCCATGAAAACGTATTTAACACTGATGATGCCTCTGGTCGCTTTTGCCCTGGCAACAGGGTGCAAGAGTGTTCCGTCCCCGCCTCATTCTCCCGCCCCATCCGAGAGCAACCTCGTTCAGTCTGCGCAGTCTTCCGAGGACGAAGCCTACCGTCAAATGCGGATCCTCACCAAAACCATGCTGCTCGTCCGGCAGAATTACGTGGATGAGTCCAAGGTGAGCTATTCCAATCTAGTCACCTCAGCGTTAAAAGGGATGCTCCAGTCTCTGGATCCTTTCAGCCAATTCATGGAACCTACAGCCTACAAGGAACTGCAAGAGGAAACTCAGGGTAAATTTGGCGGCATCGGCATTCAGATCAGTATCAAAGACAATACCCTGACGGTTATCAGCCCGATTGAAGACACCCCGGCCTTCCGAGCGGGCATTCTATCAGGAGACAAAATTGTTGAAATCAATAGCAACAAAACTGATACCCTGGATATGCGTGATGCCATCGCCCGCCTACGCGGCCTACCCGGGACGCCGGTTTCAATCAAAATCCTGCGGGCCGGTGAACTCAAAGACTACACGTTGACCCGCGAGGAAATCAAGATTGCCAGCGTGAAGGGCGCCCGCATGCTGGATGACCGCATCGGTTATATCCGTATTACCGAATTCAGTAGTCCCACCGCCCTCGCGCTCCGTAAAGCCGTAGAGTCGCTCCTTGCCAAAAATATGAAGGCTCTCGTACTCGATCAGCGGAATAATCCGGGCGGACTACTCTCATCTTCCATTGAAGTCAGTGACATGTTCCTGCCCAAAGGCTCCGTGATTGTCTCTACGAAGGGCCGTGGCGCCTCATCTCATCAAGCGCCCGCCAAAGCCGGTGGGCCGGTTCATTTTACCGACTTCCCGATGGTCATTCTCGTAAACGGGGGTTCAGCCAGCGCTGCGGAAATTGTTTCCGGCGCCTTGCATGACAATAAGCGGGCGGTTCTGGTTGGCGAAACCACTTTTGGCAAAGGGTCTGTTCAGAATATCGTTCAGATTGAGGACGGAACCGCAGCACGAATTACCACCGCCCATTATTATACCCCCAGCGGGCGCTGCATCCACGAGAAAGGCATTGAGCCGGACATTTCCGTTCCCGTCCCACCCGAGGAATGGCAACAGGTTCAACTTAAACGCGTCTTGCAGGAAACCCCATCCCTGCTGGATCCCAAAAAGCAATCTACTGATCTCAACAATGTATCAGACCGTCAACTGGATCGGGCGATTGACCTCCTTAAAGGTCTCCTGATTTTTAAAGATCTCAAAAACGAAGGATAACATGAACATCCTCGGCATCGAAACCTCCTGCGACGAAACCTCGGCCGCCGTCGTTCAGGATGGTCATAAAGTTCTTTCCAGCATTGTCTTTACCCAAATTGCCCACCACCGGCCCTACGGCGGCGTGGTGCCGGAAATCGCCTCGCGTATGCATGTCGAGCATCTCCCGGCCGTGATCGACGAAGCCATCAAAACCTCTGGACTTACCTGGACCGAGATCGATGGCATTGCCGTCACGAATGGCCCCGGTCTGGCGAGTTCCCTGCTGGTCGGGCTGGCTGGCGCGAAGGGTCTGGCCCTCCGGCTCAATAAACCCTTGCTCAGCATTAATCATCTGGAAGCCCACATCTACTCCATCTTTCTGGATAATCCGGAGGTGACGCCTGAATCGCTTTGCCCCTTTCTTGCCCTGATCGTTTCCGGTGGGCACACCTGCTTTATTCAAGTGACCCACATTGGCGAATATCGTCAGCTGGGCCGCACCGTGGATGATGCGGCGGGTGAAGCCTTTGACAAAGGTGCCAACCTGCTCGGCCTGGGATATCCCGGCGGCCCGGCGATTGATAAAGCCGCACGTCTGGGCAGCCTCGAATTCATGACCTTTCCCCGGGGGTTCATTCATAAGCTTAACGCCCGTATACCGGATCTCATTCCGAAATATTGCGTCAGTTTTAGCGGCTTAAAAACATCCCTGCTTTACCACATCAAGAAACACCCCCTCGGCAGCGGGCCTGATGCGGAGATCAACAACCTTGCGGCCAGTTATCAGGAAGCCATTGTGGACACACTAGTCCAACGCGCCTCCCATGCGGCTGACTCTGCAAAAGTCATGGCAGTGGTCGGCGGGGTGTCCCTGAATTCACGACTCCGAGAAAAGTTCGCTACCATGGCCGAGAAGAAACGAGTACGCCTGATTCTCGCTAAGCCCCGTTTCTGCACCGATAATGCCGCGATGGTGGCTGGACTGGCATTTCATAAAATGGCGACCCGCCTGCCCCTAGCCCAAGCCATGGCCCTTGATGTCGACCCGAACCTGGGCATCGGGACGAATTAAATATGCGTATGCAACCCTTTCCAAAACTACTTGGAGTTGCTACCGCGTTCCTCTTCTTTGCCACCGCGTTCTGTGGCGCCAGTTGGTTTGACGGCAGCCAAAAAATTATTGTTGTACAAGGCACGACCTCGCTTGCCGATACCACGGAAAGAAACCAGGCGAAACGCCTTGCCAAACAATTCGATACCTGGCTCACAGATGTTGGCGTACCTCATAAAATGCTAACCGATGAGGACATCTCTCCCTGGCGCCTTTGGCGAGCCCGTGTCGTGATCCTTCCCTATAATCCACATCCCTCGCCACTGGAACTTAAGGCGTATCAGCGAGTTGTCCGCTCCGGCGGCATTCTGCTAGTCTGCTATGGAATGGATAACGACCTCGCCTCCCTGATGGGGGTAAAGCTAGGCGCCTATCAACCCGCCAAGTCCAAAGGCCAATGGTCCTCTTTTGAATTCGACCGGACGGCTCTCCCGGGGCTCCCGGGTAAAGTCTTCCAAAATTCGGAACACCTCGTGACAGCGTTGCCCAATTCCGGCACGACACAGATCATCGCTCGTTGGCTGGATGCGCGGGGCAACCGCACGCCTGAGGCGGCTTGGCTCCAAAGTAAAGCGGGGTTCTGGATGAGCCACATTCTTCAGCCGGGCGACGACGAGACCAAACGCCAAATGCTACTGGCCATGCTGACCACCGTCTTCCCTGACATCTGGGCGCAGGCCACAGAATACCGCCTCTCTTCACACCGCCCCTTCGGCGAATATGACAACTTGGAAGACGCCGCCAAAGCACTCGGCCAAACCCCGCCGGAAATTTCAAAAAGCGGGAAGCCATGGGAATCCTATTTAGCCGCGCAAGCCTGGCTTTCAGAACTTACAAAGCTTTACGCTCAACGGAACCTCACCAACACGTTCTCCTTGAGAGGCGTATGGCTTAATGAAGAGGCGTGCCCTACTCCGGATGCCTGGCCCACTATTGAAGCCCAGCTTCAGCGCCATGACATTAACGCCGTATTTCTGCATGTTGGGAATCCACTTACCTGGCGTCCATCCACGCAGCTGCTCCCTGCACCTGCCCTTGCCACCCGCCTCCTGAATAAAGCAACCTCCCCTGCGCTCCACGCCTGGCTCAGCTGCATGAATCTCGAAGGGGCCACACCGGAGGACTTGAAGGAGCTTCGCGATCAGAAACGCCTTCAAGAAACCGATACCGGCGAAACCCTGAACTGGCTCTGTCCGTCCCATCCGGAGAATCAGGCCCTGCTCGCCAACGTAGTTAGCCAACTGGCTCGCGATAAAGTTTACGAGGGGATTCATCTTGATTATATCCGCTATCTCAACAGTCACTCCTGCTATTGCGCGGGCTGCCGCCAGCGGTTTGAACAGGGTAGCGGTCGCTCCGTCGCCCGATGGCCGGAAGCGGTTCGTTCAGGAACGCTCAGCGGTGCCTTTCAAATGTGGCGGGCCAATCAAATTTCAGACTGTGTCAGCACCCTGGCCAAGGCCATCCACACGGTAAATCCCGGCCTTCCCATCTCCGCCGCCGTTTACGCAGCCACGCCCGCCTGCTACACCTCCGTAGGCCAAGACTGGCCGGAATGGCTTCGCCGTAATTTCCTGAACTTCGTCTGCCCCATGAACTACACGTCCTATCTCACCCCCTTCAAGGAACTGCTGGCCGCACAGAAGAATCTCTGTCTGCCCGGCCGCATCTATCCCGGTGTAGGCATCGCGTCATCCCTGTCTCAACTTTCCCCCGATCAAGCGGCCGCACAACTCATTTTGATACAAAATGGTGGCTTTCCAGGTTTTGTGTTATTCGAGTATAATCAAGACATGGCGAAAGCCGGGTTTCCTTATCTCGCGGCTTTTCCCCAGAAACCAAAAGCCAGGAATCAAAAATTATAATGAATACCCTCCTCAAAATTCGGTACCTCGCATCCGGCAGACGTTCGGCGGCCACATTGTGCATGATCACTACCCTTGTCCTCTTTAGTGCCAGTGCAGGCTGGGGGGCGGAAAAACGAGGAGGCTTGGTTCTACAGTTTGACGATGGATGGTCTAGTTGGGCCACCGTCATCGCGCCGGAAGTGCAAAAGGTAGGCGGTGTTGCCTCCTGCTTCGTCAATAATCAAAACCTGCGCAGCGGTCGCATCACAGCGGAAGACCTTCTAACGATCCAAAACACCTATGGCTGGGAAGTGGGGACACATACCTGGCGCCACCTCAACGCCCCCAATTTTGTGCGAAAAAATGGCCTAGATCGTTGGATGAACGACGAACTCCTGAAATCAATCACTGAGCTAAAAGCCATCGGCCTCAACATCCGCTCCTTGGTCTTCCCCTTCAATGCCTACAATCCGAAGCTGACCGAGGCGGTTTCTCCGCTCGTCGAGTCTTATCGCCGATCGGAACGACTCGCGCTGGCAGACGGCGTGAATGCCGACAAGTCGATCCCCGGCACAGCCATAGATATGGCGCATTATGTGCCCGTCGACCTGCTAAAAAAATGGATCGATATGGCCGCCGAACGCAAGATGCTCCTGCTTCTTTACGGCCATCGGATTTTGCCAGACAGCAGTTTCGCGACTGGAACGGTTGTGTCCGTCACCAGTACCACCCTCACAGCGGAAATGGATGTCACGCTACCGCAAGGAACGGATCTGGTATTAGTACCCGATATGAGTCGACGCGAAACGACCGACTATTTCAACATCACCTCCGTAACCGGTAAGGTTATCGAGGTGGATCGCGCAGACTTAACCGCCAACACGCGACTTGGCGCCCAATTTCTGATTGGCGAAGCCTATAGTACCCGGCTTTCGGATTTTCGGTCCCTGCTGGAATATGCGGCATCCAAGGTAAATTTTTATACCCTGCATGACATCGCTTCAGGAAAACATCGCCAAATGACGCCTGATAGCCCCAAAACGCCTTAACTGCTATAAACCTAAAAAGGCAGTAGGCTGTAGCAGTTTAGGCTGTAGGTGTTCGGAAAGAAGGACTTACGTGAAAATGAGCTCATCACCAAAAGGTGAGAAGATGGTGCATCGTAACTTGTTGAATGGCAAAACCTAACCGCCTACAATCTACAGCCTAATCACCTTTCTAGGATAAATAAGGATAAATAATTGCGGGGGATGGGGTTTTGGGCTATATTAAGTCAAATTTTGGCACCATAATCGATGGGCACGGAGTGTCCCCAAATACCGTGTAGCGCAGATCGATAGGCTATCTCTTGCTCCGCATACGGAGGCGCTCCCCGTAACGCGCCAGAAGACTGCGGGCATACGAGGCCTGAGGCGGCAAGTGGTATACGGCTCTCAAAAATGCTCCTGACGGGAAAAGCTTGCCGCAGAAATAGTTAACACGATCCCTAAAGCCAGGAATCCAACGGAGACGCGGCGAGGGGCGTAACGGACTGGTTGGAGCAAGCTTGTCCCGTAGGGCATCGGTTTCCGCCTGACTAGCCTGCGAAAGTCTACTTTCCTGAAGCACCGCTACGGGAACCGTCTCCGGCCACAGATCGGTTAAGAATTCAATACCCGTTTTGAGGGAGCCGGTGAGTGAATTGAGACGAGCCCGGTCCAGTAGTGTTGACCAGGAAAAGCCCGGGAGAGTTGCGATGTTGAATAGGTCGACGCGGCGGAACAGCAAAGATACCGGATCGCGGGCATGATCGATAGCTTCGTGGACACACAGATGCAGAAACAAGTCTTCTACTGCCGGGATTTTCATGGGGCGTCCGTTGAGGGAAACCTCTTGGGCGCGATCAAACCAGTCGTGCCCTACCAGCGGCCACAGTTGCGGAGCTCCCGAGACCTGCCAATGCAAGTCCACCCCCATCGGGCGGCGTTGTCCACACCGTCGGACGTACTGAGCCTCGTGGCTGAATTTATGGGCAAACCCGGGCCAAACCTCCGCTTGCAGGGGCATGGCAAACCCGGTGTCACGCAGGGCGGCGTCCGCGTCTGCAAGTTGCTCGCGAGGGATCAGCAGATCCAGATCACTGACCGGCCGGAGTTCACGGTTGCCACCATAGACCAGCGGGATCAAGGCCCAGCCCTTCAAAACAAGATGAGGAATACCGCGGCGACGAAGCGCATCAAGCACCATCCCAACCATTTCAGGCCAGTCTCGGGTGGCCTCACTCCAGCGGGTGAGCCGGGCCGCAAGATCAAATTGGATCTGACTGGATGCCACGACTGTGCCCTCCTCGATGCGGGCATAAAGCAAACCGGTAACGCCATGTGGCTCCAACAGAGGCTCAACCGTAGCCCAGATTTCTCCGGTCAATGGCAACACTCCCTGCCGCAGCCCCAGCGCACGGGCAAGCCAAGCGAAACCGGGGGAGTCAGAATTAATTAACGATAGCGGTTTGTTCTTCATGTCAAGAAGAACAGCCTAAGCGAAAGATCAGCAGAGGTAAAGTCTGAGCCGTTGTTAAGATGCGGCGGGTCTTTTGGAGGGCGAAGCTTGCTGAGCCGTGAGTCTGGAATGAGTTTCGGAAGTCAAAGCCTGAGTCAGAATGTCATGGCTATTTGTCCGGATAAATGCTTAAAAGGTATGTGGCTCAGCAAACTTCGCCCTCCAGAAGATAGAACAGGCAATATTTACTCGCTGCGCCCATCAGTTGTTTTTGTTCGTGAATTGGTTTTACAAGGAAAAGAAAAAATATGAGAAAATATTTAATCAGTCTGTTATGCCTTGTGATGGTGATGATGGCTCGGCCTGCTGGCGCGATAGACCGTACCTGGACAGGTGGAGGAACAACCGCCAATTGGAGCGATGCGGCCAACTGGGGCGGCATCGCCCCCGTCGCTGGCGATAAACTTATTTTTCCAGTTGGCGCTGCGAGGAAATCCAACAATAATGATATTCTGACAAGCGTTGGAGGAATAAGCTTCAATGAGAGTGGTTATACCCTCGCCGGCAATGATCTTGCCCTTAATGGAAATATCGGAAACATCGGAGATAATTTATGCTCCATCAACTTCACGATCGCGGATGTGCGGACGATTGAGAGTTATGCCGGCACGACGAGTGGTACGCTTACATTGACCGGCTCATTCAGCCTCGGGTCGACGGGGTCAGTCTTGCTTAATGCCAATCACACCACTGGGAATGATGGAAATCTAACCGTTTCAGGAGTCATTTCAGGAACCGGGACAGGAATTGTAGTGACTAAGGGTGGCTCAGGGGTAGGCGTGGTAACGCTTGGTGGTGAGAATACCTATGAAGGGAATACAGCGATCAATAGTGGATTCCTTCAAGTCAGTAATGATGCCAATTTGGGATTGGTGAGTGATCTCATTCCCGATAGAATTCAATTCGGTGGCGGCTATCTGCGAGCCACAAGTTCGTTCACGCTAGAACCAAGCCGAGGGGCTACGATCACGGCCGCAAATGCGACTACGGGATTTTGGGCTGACAGCGGCATTACCCTGACTTACGGCGGCAGTATTTCGGAATCAGGCTCTCTTAACTATAACCTTTCTCTTGACGGCGAAGGCACTATCGTTCTAACCGGAAGCAGTACCTATACAGGATTTACTAAAGTTATTGTAGACATAGCCAGGATATCAGACCCGAATGCTTTTGGGGCGGGCACTGCCGATGGTGGAGCTAGAGTTGAGATCAATGCCCTCTCGACGGTGGAATTGACGAACGACATTTCAGTGGATAAGGATTTGTTCATCGACTATGGAAAATTAGTGAATTTATCCGGCAATAATGCATGGGCGGGATTGATTACGATTGGAAAAAATACGACAGGAAAGTCCATTATCCGTTCGAAACGTGACGCACTCTATCTGTCTACTATTAACGTGTTGACCGACTATATAACTAATCCGGTCAACGCGTTTCAGAATCTCTACGCAGAAGGATCTGGCAACATCACCATTCAAGGATCGATTTCGGGTAATGGAAAAAACAGTGTTAACGGCAGCGGTTACATTTTGGGCCACGGGGACGTGGTCATGGATGGAACAGGTACGCTGACTCTCTCGGGACTGAATACATATTCTGGGCGCACCATTGTAAATAGCGGAATTGTCGCCGTCGGCACTGATCGCAATCTCGGCGCAGTGCCAGCTTCAACGACGAACCGAATCATCATTAACGGCGGAACACTGGAAGCAACTGGTTCTTTCGATCTCTCATCCAAACGAGGAATCGCTTTGGGTTCCACCACAGGCTCCGGCTCCGGAACAATAAAGGTCGATTCCAATTATTCGGTAGTTTATGGCGGCATCATTGCAAATAACGGTAGTGCCAATGCGTTCAATCTCACCGGCACGGGCAAGCTTGTCCTCACCAACGCGAGCACCTACTCGGGCGTAACTACGATCACGGATGCAACCCTTCAGATCGGTAATAACGGAACCACCGGCTCACTGAATCCCGCCAGCCAAATCATCGATAATGGCACATTGGCCTTCAACCAAACCGACACCGTCACCGAGGGCACGGAATTTAATGCCATCATCTCTGGCACCGGCGGAGTTTCCCAGAATGGCACGGGGAAGGTGATCCTGAACAACGCGAACACCTACCAGGGTCCTACCGCAGTAAATGCCGGGAGACTTCTTGTCAATAACACTACCGGGTCAGGCACGGGAACCGGCGCTGTGACGGTGAACAATACCGCCAAGTTGGGCGGAACGGGAACCATCGCCGGATCGGTAACAGCAAAGAGTGGCGGCCGCATTGAGCCCGGGACAGACGCGTCCACTATCGGCACCTTGAACATTGGCGGCGCCGTCTCTCTTGAGGCGGGTTCAATTTACGAGGTTGAAATTGGATCCGGGACAACCTGCGACAAGCTCAATCTCCTGAGCACAGGCACTATGACCATGAACAGTGCCGCGAAGTTGGATATTGTGGGAACCGTCACCGGTGACGGCCGTACTCTGGCCTACGGTATCGCCAGAAACAGCATCACCGGCGAGTTCATTGATACTTCGTCAAATCCATTGGAAGACAAAACCGTGCTCCATCTGGCCCCCAATACGGCCTACACCATCCGCTACATGGACATGACGACCTCCGATGATGGGCACATTGTCCTGAAGCTGGACCCCACCGCCGCCGGCTCGACCACGCGCGCCTATGCCACTCCGAATGGCGTTGTTGTGGAATTCCAAACCATTGACGAGGCCGGACAGAATGACATCATTCTCTACCTCTCCCGCAATGGCCATGGCCAGTTGACGGAAGTCGGTCGCCAACCTGCAACGGGTGCGGGAAGCCACACTTACCGTTTTCTGGTTCCCGACTTAAGCGCGGGTGATGTTGTTAACCTGATTATCCGCGATGACGAGGGCAAGACCCACGCCGCCTCTGGCCTCCTGGTCGAAAGTTTCACGGCCCTGTCCGCCCAAATCGCCCAGACAGATGCGACGGGCATAACCTTGCAGTGGGCGAGCACTCCGGGCCGCATCTATGATGTCTACCGAACCGCAAAACTGGATGGTGTCTGGGAATATGTTCAAACCATTGAGGCATCCACTGCCCAAACATCTGCGTCTGTTGCCTTCGATCCCGCCCAAACCGTCGGCTTCTTTAGAATCGGCGTCCGGTAGGGTAGAGCAGAAGTCCCTCTTCAATAATTTCTCATGCTTAGCGCCTTCAAACTAACTGGTATCGCTCTTCTCCTCGCGGCAGTGCCCTTGTGCGGCGGTGCCGAACAACAGGTATTGCTCTACTCGCCTTCAATCAACGTCAGCCGTTTTGAGGCGGCATCCCTGCCGGACAGCGGATTGGTCGAGGTCCAGTGGCAAACCACCGTTGAGCTCGGCGTGGATGCCTTTCACGTCCTGCGCCAACGCAACGGCGGCAAACTGGAACTGGTCGACTCAGGGTTCGTTCGGTCTCAGGGAGATGAAGTCGGCGGCACCTATGAACTGGCCGACCCACTCGTGCAAGTGGGCGAGACCGTTCACTACGAACTCCTGATGGTCTCCCGCCATGGCCCGAATCAAAAGGTGGCCGACTGGACCGGCGTCGTCACGGTGGCGGCCGCCCGACAAAACCCGTCCACACCTATTGCCACTGCCCCTGCCCCACTTGGACCGTCAGTGCAGGTGCAAAGCTGGATTGGCTCGGGCACCCGCGTCTTACCCTGGACCAATGCAATCCCTGCCGACCGCGTCCGATTGAGCGTGAAGGATCTGGGCGTCTACCGGGTGTCCGCCCAGGAACTCGCCGATGCCTCCGGCTGGGGCCTGACCACCGTATCCAACGCCATGGCCAACACCAATCTGAACCTGAGTTGCCTAGGCGCTTCCGCATCATGGCTGGCGGAGGGAACCAACCTGTTCTTCTATGGCCTCCCTACAGAGTCGCGTTTCGCACCTGAGAATGTTTATTGGATTTCCCTCGGCGCGGGTTCGAATATGGCGACACAGACGACATCGCCCGGGGAACCTTCGACAACCAATGAATGGTTCATCAATCAGATCACGCGCCAGGGAACCGGGTATTTGGCCCGTGTTTCATATAGCACTTTGGCAGACTCTCCTGCGCCCTTTGTTGCCTTTCCTGGTCCTCTGTTGGCGGGTGGGTCCACACAAATTACCGAAGCGCTCACCGACTGCGTCACCAGTCTCTGGACCGGTGCGGTAACCGTCAATCTTCTCTCTTTCTATGAAGTGGGCACGGATGATCATAGCGCAAGTGTGTCGATTGGCGGAAAGTCCATCGGAACCCCCTCATGGTCGGATGAGCAGTATATGTCTTTCACCTATCCCTTTTCATCTACCAACGTAACAGGCAGAGTTGCCATATTGTGTCTTACGAATACCGCATCTTCACCCCTGACTGCGACCGACTACACTCGTTTCTTATGCGTATCCTACGGTTTTTCCTACCCCTGTTATTACTTGGCGCGCAACGGAGCATTACGTTGCACCGGAGGGGAGAGCAACACCGTGATGGCTACCGGGTTCGCAACGAACGACCTCGTGGTGCTCGACATCACGACAACCAATGGTTCCTGTGTTGCGCAACCTGTTGCGATCTCCTATGACACGGTAGCAAGTAATTGGACGGCGGCTTTCCCTTGTGGCGGTACAGGCCAGATCTATCAAGTTTTCTCTAAAACCAGCGGGGTTCTTCAGCCGGCAATTCGAGGTGTCAGGGATGTGGACTGGTCTGCCTCTTCCAATGCCGCCGACTATGTTATCCTGATTCCGCCCGAGGCGTGGCGCCCGGATTTCCGGACGGCCATGCAACCGTTGGCCGATTTCCGCAACGCGCAGGGATTGCAAACCCTGATCGTGGATGTCGAAGCCCTCTATAATCGCTACAGTTATGGCGTCGTTGATCCTCTTACCATTCGCGCCTTCTGCGCGGAGGCTTACACTAATGGAGTCTCACATCCGCTGCGCTACCTTCTGCTGGCGGGTGCAGGCGCTTTGGATTTCAAGCATCAACGCCTTTCGGTGAATGATTACTCCGCCTGCCTGATTCCCCCGATGATAGCCGGTCAGAGATTCTTGAGTGGCGACGGCATGACGGTGGCGCTCGACGGGGCATTCGGCGATATCAACGGCGACGGCATCCCTGAGGTGGCGATTGGCCGTTTGCCCACCACTAAAGCTCAGGACCTGGCGGTGGTCGTGCAGAAGACCATTGCTTATGAAGGCGCACTGACATGGAAACAGCAGGCTTCGGTCTGTGCCGACTGGGATAACACCGGGGATAAGTACTACCCCTTTAGCGTGGGAACGGATCGACTTATCGGCCCGCTGACTAATGCGAACCGAACAGTTATCAAACACTACCCCATCGACAATACAGAGGATCTATCCTCCGTAAAGACCACCAGCCTTTTCCCTGCACTGACTGCGGGATCAGGACTCTTTCACTTCTTGGGACACTCAAACGAGTCGAGTTTAGGTGGCAGCGCAACGTCTAACTATAGGCTTTTGTGGACTTCTGAAATCTTGAGCGCTAACTGGCAAAAACCCACGATCAGTATCGTCATTGGTTGTCGCCCCAACCGTTGGCAGTCACTGACCCCCTTGGTTTGCCTCATCCCTTACGGCTTATTCGCAACCAACACCGGCTTCGTGGCTGGACTGGGCGCCAACGGCTACATGCTGGCAGACGAGGGCGAGAACCTTGCCGTCTCGTTGTATTCCAATGCAACAGCACAGGGCACGGTTCGACTGGGTGATGTATGGCGACAGGGGCTGGCGGGAATGGCCAGTATAATACCCAGCGAGCGGCTTCTGTGCTACAGCCTGGTGGGCGATCCGGCTTTGGTTTACCGGCACGATGTATCGGCCAAGAACACCCCCGTCTCGTGGCTTGTCAAATATGGCCTGACTGCACCCAATGCCGATCTGACCGATTCCGATCTCGATGGCTGGGCCAGCTGGCAGGAATATCAGGCGAATGCCTCCCCCACCAACTGCGAGTTGCGGATCCCTGCCTTGCCACTGGCGGGCACCGGGCACTTTGCCATTGCCTTCGAAGCCGACTCGAATCTGCAGTACAGCGTGGAATACAAGGCGTCGCTGCTCGCCACGGATGACTGGCAGGTCATCTCCTGGGCTTGGACCCATGCGACGGAATGGATGCCACCATCCACTCTCATCACTCCCCAGGGGCCCGTCACCACCGTGGAAGTCCCCTTCTCGGGATCAACAACACAGGGGTTCTACCGGATACAAGGAGTGAAGTGAGTCCCAAATCCCCGCTTAAGAACGTTTCGGCCACGATAAACTCTGATGATACACCCTGCCCGCGCGGCTCAGCAAGCTTCGCCCTCCAGAAAAATCATCGCTACTTTATAGATCTTGTCTTCGGGCGGGCGCAGCTTGCTGCGCCGCGCGAATACAGGGTGTATGAGTGAGCAAGTATGCCCGAAAAGAAGATGTGCTGACGCGAATTGTGGCTGGTGCGGCCCTACTGGTGCCGGTTCATGGGTGCACACGGAGTGTTTACACCTTGAACGACACCGGGCGCAGGCTCTGGGACTGCATTGCGACCCCGCAGTCGGAGGCCGACCTTGCCGCGATGCTGGTCGAACACTACCGCATCCCGATCGAGGCGGCGCGGAATGATGTTGGGAGTTTTTTGGATGATATGGTACGGTTAAGTTTGATAACAAAGGGAAAATAATATGAGCGAAATGAAACCACTGGGAAGTCCCGGTACAATCTATGAAGCGCCAAAGGTCACTGAGCAAAGACTGGACTCGGGCGGCAATTATGTCAGCCCCGCTTCTGCAGGCGGCGGCACCAACGGGCTCCTTAAGCCAGGCACACTGGGCACTAGCATCATCGAATAAATGTTGCCCCGCCCCAACGACGCGGCATGTGGGACACTTTTTCTGGCGATTGCCGGGGTCCGGTTTACACTCTCCGGTGTAAACACGGCTCAGGCATTCCCTTCAGCTTTCCAGTCATTCCTCGACGTCCGCACCGGCGCCGATCTGGACTGCGCCGTCTCCTGTCCCGGTCCGGATGCCGGTCTGGCATCACAACCAGCGGCCCCCGACAAACCTTGGTCCTTCACCGCCAGTGCTGGGGTCTGCACGGTGACCCGGCGCAACGAGCAAGGTGAAGTCCTTTGGAAAATATCTGCTCCCCTCGCCTTTGATCAAGCCACGATCACATGGAATCCCAATCGATTTCCGAATGTCTATGGCTCCTATGAACAGGCCTGGAGCACAGGGCTCGGCCTGTCGCTTCTGGTATTGCGGCTGAGGGAGCAGGGCGGCTTGATCTTTCATGGAGCCGCTGCCGAACTCGCGGGGCAGGGCATTGTCGGCGTCGGGATTTCGGGAAGTGGAAAGAGTACCCTCGCCCGGTTGCTCGATGCCGCCGGGGCCAAGGTACTGACGGATGAGCGCCCGGTATTGAGACAATGGCCGACCGCGGGCGTGGCGCCGTCGAAAGGATTTCGCGTCTATGGATCGCCCTGGCCAAGTTCTGCGGGGTTCGCCCGCAATGAATGGGTGCCACTCCGGCGCCTATATTTTCTCGAGCATGGCGAGCAGAACCGGATCATTCCCCTGACGCCCCGTGAAGCCGTAAGTCGCTTGATCCATGTGGCAACCATTCCTTGGCAGGACCCGGCACTTCTTGATCCCTGCCTAGAGACAGTAGAGTCGTTACTTCGCGATATCCCCTGCGCCGTACTGGCCTTTCGCCCCACCCCGGCGGTGGTGGATTTGATACGAGCCGACTTAAATTCCGCACTTTGACTAGAACACAACTCTCTATCATCAGAAACAAAGACTCACGCCCGCTCTCCCTATTACCGCGCGCTCTCTGTGTAGCAGCGGCTGTCCCCAGCCGCTGTCTTCTCGCTGCGCCTGTGGGGACACAGGCGCCTACACGTGCTTCGCTCTTTTTTTGTCGCACTCCGCCCACGGCACGTGCTTCGCTCTCTCTCTGTGTAGCAGCGGCTGTCCCCAGCCGCTGTCTTTCTGCCGCGCCTGTGGGGACACAGGCGCCTACACGTGCGAGGTTCTTGCAAAACCCTGCTGGATTTCTCATCCTGAATATCCTGAATATCCATGTTAAATTTTCGGGCATTGCAGTTGCGGTGTGCAAGGCCAGGAAAATGCTGCCACAAGTGGGCAAAAGTGGAGTATTGATAATTATTAAAAATCGCGGCGCATAGCGCCCCTCCCACAAGAAACTCTCTCTGCATGCCTCGAAAGCCGCCGGACTCCATGATGCTCGATAATTTAAATGCAATAACCAAACTCATGGCGACACTGGGGCGCGCGTTGCGCCTCGTCTGGTGCAGTGCCCCGCGTTTGGCACTGGCCCAAGCCTGCCTAGCCACGACCCAAGCGCTGGTGCCGCTGGTGACCTTGTACGCCCTCAAGCGGGCCGTGGATGCGGCGACCGTTGTTGTGAATGCGCTGCCGGGCTCGGGTACGAATGCGGGGCGGGAGGTGGCCGCCTGGTTTGTGGTCGGCGCCGCCGCCATGGCGGTAAATGCCTGCCTGCGCGCCCTGTCCGCCTGGATCGGCGAACAGCACGCCATGGCCGTGAGCGACCATGTGCATGACCGGTTGCATCGTAAATTGCTGACTGTGGACCTGGCCTTCTTCGAAAACAGCCGCGATCAGGATCGGCTTTATCTGGCTCAAGCGCAGGCCATGACCCGGCCTATCAGCGTGATGGACAGCCTGTTCCTCATGCTCCAGGGCATGGTCGGATTTGCAGGCGTGCTTGTCGTGCTCTCGACAATGCATCCTCTGGTTGCAGTGATACTCGCGCTGGCGGGCATACCGGCCTTGCTGTTCCAGTTGCGCCGTGGTCGGCGCCTTTATGAGTGGAGGCGGAAGCTGGCGCCACTGGAACGGGAAGCTGGCTATTTCCATCATGTATTGACCGATGGGGCGTATGCCAGGGAACTACGCCTGCATAGTCATGGCGAATTCTGCCGCAACCGCTTTGCATCGGTCCGGTCACGCCTTCGCGCCGCCCGGCTGGTCTGGCGCCGCTATGTGCTCTTGCGTGAATTGGCGATGCAAGTTGTGACGCTGGCGATTGTGGCCGGATTGTTCCTGTGGATGACCGGCCAATTGCTTGCCGGAGCCATCACACTGGGCGCACTGGTGATGTATGTGCAGGCGGTTCAGCGGGGCCAGGGGCAAATCGGCATCCTGGTGGGTGCAGGGGTGGAGCTCCATCAGTCCGCCTTGTTCCTGGAAGCATTTGAGGAACTGATGGCGCTCCCGGAGCGAGTGGTGGCTCCCGCAACGCCCCGCGCCGTTCCAACACCTCTGCGGCAGGGAGTTGTGTTTGAGCGGGTGGAGTTTACCTATCCCGGAACGGACCGCCCGGTGTTGTGCGGACTGAATTTTGCCATCGGCCCGACTGAACGCGTGGTGCTCGTGGGAGCAAATGGCGCGGGCAAGTCAACTCTCGTCAAGTTGCTCTGCCGCTTGTACGACCCCACCGCTGGCCGTATTCTGGTGGATGGCGTGGATCTACGCGAACTTGAGCCGGCGGCCTGGCGCCAGCGGATCAGCGTGCTCTTTCAGGAGTTTGGTCGTTACCCGTTGACCGTGGCAGAGAACATCTGGATTGGCGACCCGCAGGGCTCGGCAGGCGACCCGCGCATCGCTGCGGTGGCTCAGCGAACCGGGCTGGATGAGGTTGCGTCACACTGGCCGCAGGGACTTGCCACGCCGCTGGGGCGCTGGTTGCACGAGGGCACCGAGCCGAGTGCGGGACAGTGGCAGCGTATTGCCCTCGCGCGTGCGTTGGTGCGTGAATCAGACCTGTTGATTCTGGATGAACCGACGAGCGCGCTGGACACCCACGCCCAGCGGGATGTGGCAGGAATACTGGATGCCGCCGCCACCGGCCGCGCGGCACTAGTGGTCAGCCACCGCCCCGAGATGCTGGCATGGGCTCAACGGGTGATTGTCCTGCGCGATGGCATCGTGGTGGAAGAGGGATCGGAATATGCCCTGAGGGCCAGCCAGGGAGAATTCGCACGACTCTTTACGTGAACGCGCTATGATCATTCTTTTTATTGCTAAAACCAACGGATTCCTCTATGTTTTCTCATCGAAATTGACTATGTGCGCCATGATATTTCGGCACACATTTGAAAGGTATGGCTCGTGATAAGTTGGTTCAAAATACTAAGTCTTGGTTTGCTGGTGTGCGCGGGATGCCAGGGTAATCGCGCGCTTCCGCGCAAAAGCGAAATTCCACAGACTCCTGAAGTCCGGGGAGTCGCGGGAGCCCAGTTGCGACCGGGGCTGACGGTCAATGTCCAAGTACTGGTCACCGGGCAAAAGGAAATCGACGAAAAAAACCGCCGGATCTCGGAGTCGGGCATGATCACCCTGCCACTGGTGGGTGAGATCCGAGTGGCGGATTCGACGATTTCCGAGGCGCAGGTGTTGCTCAAAAGTGCCTACAGCAAAGTCTATGTGGCTCCCCAAGTGATTGTGGAGTGTCTTATGGAAACGGGCGAAACGGCGGTGTCGCCCTGGGGAAATGTCACCGTTCTCGGTCGAGTCAAGAAACCGGGACAGGTGAATATGCCCCCCACCCGCGAACTCACTGTCAGCCGGGCGATCCAGCTTGCCGGGGGACTTGACACCAGCGCCCGCAGTGAGGCGATCCGGATCACACGCACTCGGGGCACCGAGGCCATACAGTTCGAGATCAATCTGGATAACATCGGCAAAAGCGGTCAAACCAAGGATGATGTCCACCTCCTGCCAGGGGATGTCATCTATGTTCCTGAAGCAGTCCTATGAGAGCACACACTATGAAACACACCCTGTTAAAAAATGTAATAACCACCAGCGTGGGTCTAGCCCTCTTGGCGGGAAATGCGCTAGGCAAACCCGGCGAGGGAATACAACCCGTCGAAGCCGTGGTGATCCACCCCTTTGTGGAACTGACCTACAACTACGACTCCAACCCCCACCTGTTGCCGAAAGACCAGGAGAAGGAGGATTTCTTCTGGGATCTGAGCCCCGGCGTCAATATTTCGCGAACGCGCGAAAATATCCGGATGGAGGGTCTGGTCTGGGGGCGCTTTCGCCGATTCGATACCTTCACTGACAAGGATGTTGACGACTGGAATGAAGAGATGCGCCTCGCGCTGGGTCGGCACGAGGATTTGAACATGAAACTCCACGAACGGTTCGGGCGTGTGTCCGACTACGACCTCTCCGTCCGCACCATGGATGTCGCCGCCGAGGGAACCGGTAATCGGTACATGGAATCTCCGGAAGCGCCCCCCCTCAGCGTGATGGAGCGCACTGAGCGCGTCGACCGCTATCTTCTCGACTGTGGCGTCGGGGTGGGCGGTCCCCTGAGCGACAAAACCTATCTGGACGGACTCGTCGATTACGGAATGGTCGATTACATTCCCGCTGAACTCTATGATTCCACCGAAGAGAAGGCCTCTGTCAAGGCCGCCCGCGAAGTCACCGATAAGTCCAGCGCGGTTCTGGTCGGCGAGTTCATTCAAATGGAAAACGACAGCCTGTCCGATCCGGCCTACTATTACGCAGGACGCGCGGGGTGGCGCTGGCAGGGCACATTCAAGAGCCGGTTTGAGGGAAGCGTAGGGTACTACGGGTTTGATGCCAACCAGCCTGGCGACCTCCCCTCGCTCCGCCGCGACGGTCCCGCCTACGATTTGGCCTGGTATTGGCAGGCTCGTCCCAAACTATCCGTTTCGCTCGGCGGTCGCAGCGAGATGCAGTTGGCCCCTGATACGGCGAATAATGCCAAATTGGTCAACATGGTCACTGGTAGCGCAACTTACTCCGCAACTCAACGACTCTCACTCACCTTGCTGATCGGCTATCGCCATGAGGATTTCAGCGAGGGGGAAGCGCTTGCCCAGGACCTGCTCGTCAGCCGACTGGTTGAACAGATTCATGGCCGAGTTCATTGCGACTACCAGGTGTTCAAATGGCTCAGAGGCTACGGCGAACTATGGGCGGAAGACACAACTGACAACGTGCGCGGCGATTACCGCGAAATACGCGCCACCCTGGGCGCTAAGGCGATGTATTAGAATTGGTTGATGGTTCATGGTTTAGAGAGTGATTAAAAATCAAAATATAAGCTTTAAACATCAACTTTTATACCATCAACCACTCCCCCCTTCCCAACCATCAACCATTCACCAACTAAAGGAGAAACCATGAAGAAAATAATCAGAGCATTGACCGTCGGCATTTTCGCAATGACTATGAGTGTGCAAGCGGCGGGAGTTGTACGCCCGTCAACTCCGGAGGAAATCGCAAGGAATCCTGTCTTGATTGTCAGGGCCATTCAAAACCAGGATGCGCGGGCGTCAGCCCTCCTCCTAGTAAGGACGCTGACCGCCATCCAGGCCATCCAATGGTCTGAGGATAAAAAACGGCAAAGCACCGTTGCCGTCATCACGTACGCTGTGGCAGCAAAGGGGAATGCGGCGGGCCCCATGATGGGCTTCGTGGCCTCCCAAATTCCCGTCGCCTCCCTGCCGCTGGTCGCGGCAACCGCCGTGGTGGCGGCAGGCGACAATTCCCCCGCCGTAGCCAATGCCATGGTTGCGGCCATGGCTGGCAATGAACAGGCCGCCGAAGCCACCCGTACCGCCGCCGCCAATCCCACGACCGTGCTGCTCCCGACCGAAGTCGGCGTGATCCGAGGCACCGTATTACCGACCCCGACTCAGGCACCCGCAAAAGCGCCGCCGCTGCCCACCATCATCCAGGGCGCAGAGAAATATCCCGGCCAGTAAAAAAAGAAAGCGATGACAGTGAAAGAAAATAGTGAAGCACCCCAGGCACCAAGCCCTTACTCCAGAGCCCCATACGGGGGAATTCCCCAGGACGATACGGGCGGGGGCGACCTCTTCTCCCTGCGCCGACTGCTGAGCCTTGCCCTGCGCAAATGGTATCTACTGGCGCTGGCCATCACTCTGGGCCTCAGCGCCGTCTGGTACTATCTGTCTCTCGTCACGCCGCTCTACATGTCAGACAGTCTCGTCGAAATGAGCGTGCGCCGCCCGCGAATCACAACCCAACGGGGGCCGGTTTCGGATGACACCGACTTTTATGCGGTGGGCACGGAGGAAGTGTTTAACACCCGCATCCAGAAATTCAAAGGCCTGCGGATGAGGGAATTGGTGGCGGCTCAATTGACGGCCATCACCAATCGCCCGGCGCTAACCGAAAGTCAAATCGGAGAGATTCTCTTGGGCGGTGATTTCACGCTGGTTCGCCGATCTTACCTCGTTCGCGTCACCTGCGTCTCCACCGACCCGGAGCTTGCCCGACTGGGCGCCGATGCTTTCGCTGAAGGGACGGTTCAATTTTCACAGGAGGAAAACCGTATCGCCTCCGACAATGCCGTAGTGTGGCTGGAGCAGCAATCTCTCCAGCAACAGAAGGTTCTCGACAAAATCACGCAGGCCATCACGGCCTTCCGGGAAGCCAAACGTATCGATGCCAGCCAAAACGAAAAAACAGCCCTGCAAAAATCCCTGTCAGATATTGGCACACAACTGACCCAACTCGATAATGCCCGTATTCTTGCCGGCAAACTTCTGAACGCCGTTCAAGCCGTGTCTTTGGATCCAAAGAATGCGGGAAATCTGCCAGACACCACACCCCGCCGCGAGGAAATCGTTCAAGCCATAGCCAAGTGGTTATTGGCAATTCAGGAACGTGATGCCCTGATGGCGCGATTTACGCCCGACCATCCGGATGTCATGGCCCGTTCCAAAAGCATTGCCGTCCTGGGTGAACAGGTCTCGGGGGCCATCAAGCGGGCGCAAAGCACTGCGGCGGCGAACATGACGCTTCTGGAACAGCAGACGGCCGGATTGCGCCAGAGCATGGAGGCCCAGTCGCGTGCAGCCACTGAACTCGAAGGCCGGATTATTCGCATTCAGGCGGAATCGGGGGAGCTGGAACGGGAACGGAATGTCGCCGATTTGAGTTACAAAAGTTTGCTGACTCGGATCGAGGAAGCCCGGCTCTCCGCCGATGAAAACACGGCCACTGTTAAAATTGTGGAAAGGGCCTCATTCCCCATATCCCCCTTCAGCCCGCACCGGATCCGACTCCTCTTTCTCGGCCTGCTACTGGGATTAGCCGGTGGTATCGGCCTGGCACTTCTGATTGAGGTTCTGGAAGACCGGTTTATCGGCACCGATGACCTGCAGCGCGCGCTGGGATTGCCTGTGCTGGGAATGGTGCCGCTTCTAAAAGGGAAGAAACGGATGGAAATCGGCCGGGTCGCAGAAATGGATCGCTTCGGGCATGGCGCTGAGGCCTATGCGGGCGTTCGCACCAAAATCATGGCGATATTCCCGAACCGCAAAGGCCTGAGCCTGCTTGTCACCAGCGCGGGCCCAAGCGAAGGCAAGACGATTACAGCCACCAATTTAGCGATTTCCTTTGCCCGTTCAGGGAGCAAAACATTGCTGGTGGACTTCGATATGCGCCGCCCGAAGGTGCGCTCGGTATTTGACCTTGCCGATAACACCCTGTGTCTGCTGGATGTGCTCGGGCGCGCTGACACCAATGCCTTCCCGCGCCTCGTAACGCCCATGACGTGCACCAATCTGTTTGTCATAGGCAACCATGCCTCCAAGGAATTCAGCGCTGCGGAAGCGATGGGCAGTACCCTCGTTAAGGACTTCGTAACCTGGGCGCGATCCTCGTACGATGTCGTGATTCTGGATTCGCCGCCTTACGGAGTGGTAAGCGATGCGCTGGTGCTGGCAGGTCTGGCGGATGGCGTGCTCTTCGTGAGCAGGCCCGGAGTGAGCCGCAGGCAGGCGCTCCGCCACTCGGTCGAGGAATTCAGCGAGGCAGGCGCCCCCCTGCTAGGAGTGGTTGTCAATGCCGTGAACTTTAACCGCCTGTCGTTTCTGAGCAACTACGACTACCGGTACGGTCGCGGGTATAAGACCTATTCCTATCCGAATAAAGACTAGAGTCTCACCCTGTCCGTTAAGCATGGAAATATTCCTCTTGTGGGAGAGGCGCTATGCGCCGCGATTCTTCACAACTAGGCACCCGTTTGGAGTCAGTCGCGGCGCATAGCGCCCCTCCCACAAGAGAATCAATGAGGCCAAAAACCGAATACTCATCCCTTCTGGCCACCACCATCTGTCTGCTCATCGGCTGGGCGACTTGGGCGCGGGGTGGAACCCCCGTCTGGACCCAAATGCCCATGGTGTGGCTGGGGGTGCTGATCCTTGGATTGCTCATTCTAGATCGGTTCGGGAGAACACAAAAGAGGGAGTGGGGAGGCCTTGTGTTTTGGGCAGGACTGGCTTTCTTGGTGTTTTTATCGATTCAGTGGTGGAACTCAGGACGGTTCCCCTATTTTCATCCTTTTGACCAGCGATGGGTCTTTACCCCGCCGTCCCACCCTGCGTGGCCCTCGTCGGTTGATCGGGCTGATGCCGCCGAGATGTTGCGCTGGTTCTTTCCCGCCTGGGTGCTGATGCTAGCCTTCCGCCATGCCCGCCACCCCGCGCGGCTGGCAAAGTCCGTTGTCTGGTTTCTGGTTGTTAACGCTGGCCTGCTGGCGACCTTTGGCATTGTGCAAGCCATGAGCGGAACCCATAAAATCTTCTGGATCACTCCCTTGCCCGAGCATTTCTTTGCCTCATTCGGCTACGACAACCACGCCGCCTCATTCTTCGCGTTGTCCTTTGCCTTGTCGGCAGGCCTGCTGCTCCAGAGCTTGAGCCGGGCTGGAAAAATCCGCCAGAATCAGAACCTAAAGGAAGACTTTGAACAGCCTCCTTCGCCAGTAGGCTGCGGCGAGCCGAGGAAGCACGCAAAGCTCGCCAAGGTGCTTGCGGCTGTGAGCGCCGTCTTGTGTCTGGCAGCGCTGGTGCTCTCCCTGAGCCGTACGGGCATGGTGTTTGCGGTAGGATTATCAGGACTGACCCTGTTCGTGGCGGCACGCCTATTCTGGGGGCGAACTTCGGTTGCCCAGCGCGTGGCCGTAGTCGCGGCAACGTTCATGGGTGCCCTCACCCTGTTTTTTGTTGTCAGCACGATCGGAGGTGCCGCCCTGTCAAGGGAAGCCCACAAGATGACCACCAATCTGGATGCCCGCGAGTTCCTGATCGGTTCAGCAGCAAAGATGTGGGCGGCCGACCCTTGGTTCGGTGTGGGCGGCTGGGGCTTCCGGCATTTTGTGTCGGCCTATGCGGCGGCGGAGCCGGGCCGCAAGCTTAGCCTGGGGTATGCCAATACTCATAACGACACCATGCAGTTTCTATGTGAGTTTGGCATAATCGGCTTCGGGCTGATGCTGGCGGCGGTTCTGGCCTACGCTTGGCCACTGCTCCTAAAAGCCCATCAGAGGCTGACTCCAGGTCTGATGCTTGCAGGCGCCGGCTTGCTGGCCGTTATGCTTCACAGCCAAATCGATCTCCCCTTTCGCAGCCCCGGCATCCTCTACACCTGGTTGGCAGTGGTCGGGGTACTCGCCACCAGACCCCATCAACCACACAGAAGATCTCCTAACCCAGCTTAGCCGGAACCAAGAGGAAGATTTTGAACAGAAGCACACAAAGCCCGTTCGACAAGTTCAGGGCAGGTCGCCAGCGGCGAGTACGCCGCAGGCGCAATTATTTTTTCCTTCGTGATCTTCGTGAGCTTCAAACTCTCTTCTTGTCCAAATCATGACCATAATTCGATTGATTCAAGTTGTAAGGAACTAAACCCGTTTGACATGATAACTCTACATGATGTAATAATGTCGGTATGAAAACATTGGCAACCATGGTAACCGAGAGAGGACAGGTATCCATACCGACCCAAGTCAGGCAGCAACTCCACCTAACCAGTGGTCAGCGAGTCACATGGGAAATCCTTTCTGAGCACGAGTGCAAAATGGTTGTTGTCACAGAATCCCATGTGCCGGGCGCGAAAGCCATGCTGGGCTATGCTTCCAAATTTAGAAAGCCGCGGACAACCCGTGATTGGATGACTAAACTCCGAGAAGGAGAAGCCCCTTGAAATGGGTAGTTGATACCTGCGTTGTGATTGATGTTTTGGAGGGGGATCCTGAGTTTGGATTGTCCTCTGCCCTGTTGCTGGATAAATTAGCAGGTGAAGGTCTTGCGTTATGTCCCATCAGTTATATTGAACTTGCGCCCGCATTTCTAGGGGACGGTCAACGGCAAAACGAATTTCTGACCAACATTGGTGTGCAGTATTCTGTTGCGTGGGACTGGAAAGACACCCAGCAAGCCCATAAAGCGTGGGAGCGGTATGTAACCCAGCGGCGTGATCGGCGAATTCCCAAAAGGCCAGTCGCCGACATACTCATTGGTTCTTTTGCCGCCAACCGTAAAGGACTCGTAACCCGAAACCCGGGCGATTTCGCCACGGTCTTCCCATCGTTAAAACTTGTTACACCGACTACGCAATAAGGCTACCGTAGTTGATCGTTAGTCGTTCATAACTCCCCCCTCCCAACCATCAACCATTAACCATCACCTTCCTTCATAATTAGCTCTACAATAACTCTACTTAATTATTGATTAAGCCTTTTTGAGCGGCTACTATAAAAACATGAAAGAACGTCTTGAGCAAGTGGTGGACGATGCATTGTCGCGGGCTTGGCCTGTTCCCAGAAATCGTGACGTGGCGGTAAAGTCGCATCATGACATGGTTTCCGTGCTGGTCGGAATGAGGCGGACAGGGAAGACGTGGCTTTGTTTTCAGCAAATGCGGGCACTGATGGAGCAAGGGATCCCGCGTGATCGCATCTTGTATGTGAACTTCGAGGATGAGCGGTTGACGGGATTGTCCGCCGATCAACTTCAGTGGCTGACGGAATTCTATTATGTCCGGAATCCGGCCAACCACGAAAAGGAGTGCCACTTCTTCTTTGATGAAATACAGAATGTATCAGGCTGGGAGAAATACATACGCCGCCTGATTGACACCGGAAACGCGCGCATCACGGTGACGGGATCGTCCGCGAAATTACTCAGCAAGGAAATCGCGACGTGTCTCCGTGGACGGGCTCTGACGACCGAAGTCTTTCCTTTGAGTTTTCCTGAATATGGTCTGTTTCACGCGCTGACGCCACCGGCCAACGGCAGTATTGGCGCCGCCTTGCGCTCGCGGTTACTGAAAGCAATGGGCGCCTATCTCGTTGACGGAGGGTTTCCCGCCGTGCAAGACATGACGCCGGAAATGCGACACGAAGTCCTACACAGTTACGTCGACGTGGTTTTGCTACGAGATGTCATCGAGCGTCATTCTGTTTCCAATGTGGCGGCTTTACGGGTCATGTGCCGCCATTTGCTTCAAAATCCGGCGACTGTTTTCAGCGTAACCCGGTTTCACGGGCAGATGCAATCCGAAGGAGTGGCCTGTACACGCGACACCCTTCATCTCCTATTGGGATATTTGGAGGATGCCTATCTGGTGTTTCCGGTGGAATTACACACTCGTTCCGCGCAACGCCGCCGCGTGAATCCCCGCAAAGTCTATCTTACGGACACGGGATTAATCAGCGCCTTTTCGATGGGTCTGACGGCCGATCGGGGAGCGCGCCTCGAGAATCTGGTGTTCCTGGCCCTGCGACGCAGGGGATTGCAAATTACGTACGGGCTTACGACTGATGGACATGAAGTAGATTTTGTCTACCAAGCAGCCGGGCAGTGGCATTTTATTCAAGTCTGCTGGACGATGGAGGCCCCGGAAACGCATGATCGCGAGATTCGGGCTTTGAAGGCCATGACGGTTGAACACCCTGGCGCCGTTTGCCAAGTGATAACCTGGCTGGACGAGGGTGAATCCGAAGGGGTACGGATTGCGCCCATCTGGAAATGGCTGTTAGAGAAAGAAAACAGTGAAGTCGGGAGCTAAAAATCGTTAGTTGTTGATGGTTGATGGTTAAAGAGAAATTCAAGGTAATGGGTCACTCATGGGGGGGGAGGGGGGATTTACCACCCGACCACCCGCTTCGCTGGAGGGATCGGAGGGTGAAAGAGAGAAGAGCGGAGAATGGTTTTATTTATCCGAAGGGCAGCGAAAGCCTCAGGTTTCCCTCAAGGAACGGTGTTGCGGCAATTTTTTAATCGGGCACTCGCGATTAGAAAATTGCCGCAACATTTTCTTTTTCGTCCCGTAAGTCCCCTCCGCACCTCAGTGAACTCCAGCGAAGCGGGTGGTAAATCTTCTCTTGAATTTCATCCTGGCAGATTTACCCCTACGTGAGTGACACCTTACAATTCAAGATCGAAAACACTTGCTTAACGCGTTAAGCATCGAATTTCCAAGCAGTAGAGCGTTAAATCAAGAATATAGAGGCTCTTGTAAAACCACCCGAGAAAACGGTCGTGACGGAGCACGACCCTCCAGAAGATGGTGGAAACAGCCTGTCTTGCAAGATGGAGGGACGACCTCCGTGTCGTCCACAGGGTTTTACAAGAGCCTCTATATTTGTGTTTTACCCTCCAATTCATCACAACTTATCGATAGAAACTCTTTCTGAAGTCTGGTTTTTACCCACAGATTCTGTCCAGGAACCTAGAAAATGCAATTTGTTACGATGTGACCCTGCGCGCAAGACACTGTATATCCATGTAGAAATGATTTTTAATTTTGGTTCCGGCTAAGCCGGGTTAGGTTCGGAATTATCAGGTTGCATAATTTCACCATACCAAACGTTTTCACGATGTAGCACCGATCTGTGATCGGGAATTCCGAAAGAATCCGCACACAGTGCGGTGCTACATGTCGTTCCGGCAGGCCGACGCATCTACAACCATCAACCATTCCTCCCCTCGACCAACAACCCACCATCCCGAATCCTCGCCTAAGGACGTTTCGTCCACTATGGACTAGCATGATTCGTCCTGCCCACGCGGCTCGGCAAGCCTCGCCCTCCAGAAGAACATGATCTCCAGAGACGTGCTGTTTCTTTGGGAGGGCGAGGCTTGCCGAGCCGCGTGAATAAAGGGTGCTGTAGGGATTTCAGGAAGACTTCCAGTTTCTTAGGCCAGGATTTGGGTTAATCGTTCGGCGTTGATCGTTTGTCGCAACCCAACAACAACTTAACGCTTGATCGTCCTGACTAAACGAGCTAGACTAGCCAACATGAAAACATTATCCATAACATATACGAAAAACAATTTCAGCGCCTTGATCCGGGAAGTTCAGCACGGCGCATCGATATTGGTATGTGACTATGGGAAGCCCGTTGCGCGGTTGGAAGCAGTTTCCATTGCCGATACAGGGGTTGGCAAGGGCACACTTGATGACTTGGAAAAACGGTGCCTGATACGTCGTCCTAGCCATGGATTAAAAAAGGATTTTTGGGATATGAAATCCATTCGAACCCATGATGGGTCAAGCGTTGTTGAAGCGCTTTTGCAGGAACGGGAAACCGGTCGATGAAATTCTGGGATAGTTCAGCTATTATTCCGTTGTTAATTGAGGAGCCTAAGACAGCGTTCTATATGGATCGGCTCAAAGAAGACCCGGAAGGGATGGTCGTTTGGTGGGGATCTCCTGTTGAGTGCGTCTCAGCGATAGGTCGAAAGGCTCGCGAGCAAGTTTTTTCAGAGGAAGACGCCTCGGCGGCCATCATGCGACTGAACCAGCTCCAGGAAGCCTGGATCGAAGTTGAGCCCTCAGAGGAGGTTCGCCGCATTGCCAAGCGTTTTTTACGCGTTCACGACTTGCGGGCGGCTGATGCACTACAACTGGCGGCCGCGAGGGTCGTTGCCGGCGACGATGACTCAGGAACATTGATCTTCTTGACCGAAGACAACCGCCTCAGGAATGCGGCGACCAAAGATGGCTTCTTGGTTTTAGGGTAAATTCAAAAAACTGGATCAACCATCACCACCATCTTGCATCTTCCCTCCCCAGCCATTTTCCTGTATCATCCATGGCTGCATAATTTGAGGGGACGAAGTCTGCTCTGAAGCGAGGGGTGGTTGATAGTTGATGGTTAGAGAGGAAATTCGAGATCGATAATCCACTTGCTTAACACTCCCCTCCTCCTTCCCAACCATTAACCATTCCCAACCATCAACCATCACCCCCCAGCAATTGTCATTATGGCCTTGTCCGGTCAATTTTCCTCGGAGCGGAACGTGTAAACGTTCCGGAAATGCCCGGAATCGTCACCGATTCCGCTCCAAAAAAGTCATAATGCCAATTGCTGAACTCCCCTCCCACTCCCTTGACACAGCCCTGCACCCTGAATACGATAACTCCCTGCAATGACAAAGCAGTCGAATGCGAGGTAGCGACATGTATACGACAATAGAAGCAGACATCCTGAACGGGCGGATTACCAGTCCGGAACTCCGTAAATTTCCGGTTCACGCGCACGTCTTGATCACACTACTTGCCGCCCCGATTGAAAGTCTGGATGTTGCGTCAGTGCCCCTAAAGAAATCCTCGTATGATTTCTCTTTACTAGTCGGCAAACTCAAATGGCGTGGCGATGCGGTGAAAGAACAGCGAAAATTGCGCAATGAATGGTAAGCGATATTTTCTAGATACGAATACGATCGTTCAGTTACTGCGCGGAAACCAGGAACTGGCGAACACTCTCGCTAAGGCGGTTTATGTTGCGACTTCTGTTATTTGCGAAATAGAGTTCCTGTCGTTTCCGGGATTGACAGGAGAAGATAGAACTCTTTTTCAAGAGTTTATGTCACGTGTAGACGTTATTAATTTGCGTTCTGACGACATGTCGATTAAACGACACATATTGACATTCAGGGCAAAAAATAAGCTCAAACTGCCCGATGCGATTATTGCGGCATCCGCTGTAGTTCATAGGTGCGCCTTGCTGACAGCGGACAGTCAATTGCTAAAAATGTCCGGCATAACCGTTCAGAAGTATCAGGTTATATAATTATACCATACCAAACGTTTTCACGATGTAGCACCGATCTGTGATCGGGAATTCCTGAAGATTCCGCACACAGTGCGGTGCTACATGTCGTTCCGACAGGCCGAAGCAGTTCCGTTGCAGACTGGCCGAACGAAGCCGGTGTTCGGTTGCGCCAAAGGACAGATTTCGCTTTCAAGCGATTTCAACGACCCGCTTGATAATTTTTCGGACTACATGCCATGAATCTGTTACTGGACACACATGCTTACTTGTGGTTTATCGTCGGCGATGAGCGACTTTCAATCGCCGCGTGAGAGGCCATTGAAAGCCCAGGAAACCTAAAAATCATCAGTGTGGCATCCTTATGGGAAATAATAATTAAACATAGCCGTAGCAAATCGACACTGAAGACCACGCTCGAGAAAGTCCTTGCTGAGCATAATTATCAAAATGGTTTTGATTTGCTTCAAATAGAAGTTGGCCATGTGCAGCGCCGATTCCGCCTTTGCAGATTACGGAATTCGTATTGTTTGGTAATTCAACATCTCACGTCTCACGTTTCACGTCTTACATTCCCATAGACACCTGTTTTCCGGTGACTAAAATCCTGAACCCAAACTCTCCCGTGAACTTAATGATCATCAAAAAGCAAATGTCGAATGTGGAGACGTGACCCTAAATCCCCTAAACCCCTAAACTATTAGGAAATCAATTTATGGAAACTCAAGACATTCGATGGGAGCAACGGTTAACCAACTATTCAGCGGCGCTTGCACAGTTGGCAAAAGCGGTGGAATTAGCCAATCAACGGCCCTTAACGGAACTCGAGCAGCAAGGGCTGATACAGGCATTTGAATTCACCCATGAACTCGCATGGAATGTCATGAAGGATTACTTCGCCTATCAGGGAAATCCATCGATTACGGGTTCACGCGATGCGATTCGGGAATCCTTTAACAAAGGGCTTATTTTGGATGGCGAAGGTTGGATGGAGATGATCAAGAGCCGCAATCAAAGTTCACATACCTACAACCAGAATGTGGCTGAAGAAATAGCCGTCAAAATAGTTACCCAATACCACGAGCTGTTCCAGAGTTTCCTGAAGCGGATGAAAGGGTTGGCACCAACATGACTGACACGGGCTTACCCGAAAGCGCTGTCGAAAAACTAAGAGGGATCTTCAAGAATTATGCGAAGATTCACCAGGTGATACTCTATGGATCACGAGCCATGGGAACCTACCGCCCTGGTTCGGACATTGATTTATGTATCGAGGCCGAGTCATTTGGGTTGTTGGAATTACTGGCAATCGAAAACCAGATCGATGATTTGCTGCTCCCGTGGAAGGTGGATCTTTCCTTACGGCATAAAATCGACAATGCCGCCCTGCTGAATCATATTCAAAGGGTGGGCCAGACATTCTTTACGGAGCATCCAGAGAATGGAAACAAACCACAAATGTTACTTGTTAAGATGTGACCCTGATTCCAGCTCGGGGGGTTGATGGTTAATGGTTCATGGCAAGAAAGGGCGTTTTCGGCTTTATTCAGGGAGGGAGGGCGCTACGAGCCCGCCTGCGGTGAGCCTGTCGAACCCGCCAGAGAATGTCGCGCTCATAGCGCGCGACCTACTAGGAATTCATCAAGAAGGACTCATGTTTATGATGAATTGCTCCTTAGCTTGATCCTGCTCGAAAAGGTCTACGGCGCCATAATTTCCGTATGTCCTAATCTTTGTCGCGAGCTTTGTCGCAAACTTTGTCGATTTGTCTCTTACGTTTGGTACTTTTTTCGAAAAAGCTCGCGACAAAGGGGCTAGGAGTCTTCATTTGCGAGCTGTTCTCCCAGATTCAAACCCTTTTCGAACAGGCTCTAGCTTGACAGCTATGTGGGAGGGCGCTACGAACCCGCCATTGGCACCATACCGAACGTTTTCACGACAGGCCAACGCATCTACAACCATCAACCATGAACCATTAACCATTCCTCCCCCCCCATTCATGCTTGCGCAACTCAGACGCCTGTAATAGATTTCGACCATATCAATAATAAATCATTCTAATAAAAAATATTTGTGTATAGTCGAAATAAATATTTCAAAAAGGTTATGCCCTTCTTGGGGAAGCCGGTCATCAAGGTCATCACCGGGATGCGGCGATCAGGCAAAAGCTGCCTGATGAGGCTCCTGATCGACAAACTGGTGGCGGACGGAGTTGATCGCGAACAGATCATCTATATCGACAAGGAATCGTATGAATTTGATGCGATCCGCACCTACCACGATTTGGCCGCGCATATTAAAGCGGTCAGGGGGAAAGGGCGCGGGAATTGCCATGTTTTCGTTGATGAAATTCAGGAGATTGAGGAGTGGGAGAGAATCGTCGCAGACTGGTCCGGACGCCGGGACATGGATGTGGTCATCTCCGGGTCGAATGCCCATCTTCTTTCCGGTGAACTTGCCACCCTGTTAGCGGGCCGTTTTGTCGAAGTGCAACTTTTTCCACTCTCCTTCCCCGAGTTCAGGGATTTCCATAAGCTTCAGGCCACGGAGACATCCGATGCGTTCAGGCAATATCTCCGTTATGGTGGACTTCCCGGGCTGCATGAATTCGGACGCCTGGCTGAATCCACGTTCCAGCCTTTCGTCTCGGGCGTCTACAATACGATCATGCTGAAGGATATTGTGCGCCGGCATCAGGTGCGAAACTATGCTTTACTCGAGCAGGTGAGCCGCTACGTTTTCGACAACATTGGCAATTTCACCAATGCCAGCCGAATCAATGCCTATCTCAAAAGCCAGAAAACCTCAGTTGGGATTGACACGATTCTCAACTACATGAAATGGTTTGACGATGCGCACCTGACCCACCGAGTATGGGTTTACGATATTAAGGGGCGGCGCCATCTTGAGGTAAACGAGAAGCACTATGTCAGCGATCTCGGGTTACGCACTGCGCTACTCGGGTATCGCGCGGATGATATCAGCGGGATGCTTGAAAATGTGGTTTGCTGTGAGCTCCTACGCCGGGGATACCGCGTCGCCGTTGGCCGGCTAGGCGATCTTGAGATTGATTTCGTTGCTGAACGAGAGGGCCATAAAGCCTATATTCAGGTTGCGTACCTATTGCCCTCGCGCGCGACCGTTGAACGGGAGGCCGCCCCGCTTCTGATGGTAAAGGACAACTATCCAAAACTCTTACTCACGCTTGATCGTGAGGTAGGAGATAATTACGAGGGCGTAGAACGTCTTTATCTTCCAGACTGGCTGGAGGATGGTTAATCGTTGGTCGTTGATGGTTAGAGAGGAATTCGAGATCGAAAATCCAGTACTTACCTCGTTAAGCATCTAGTCATTCACCATCAACCACTCTCCTCCATCAACTATAAACCATTCTTACTCTTCCATCCCAGCCATTTTCTTATATCATAGATGGCTGCATAATTGGCGGGGACGAAGTCTGCTCTGAAGCGACGGGTGGTTGATGGTTTATGGCAAAAAACCGTAAATGACCAGGACCATAACGATGAGACATCACCTATTTCCTAATAGTCTAACAGCCTACAGTCTATTTACCTGCGTCCTGTGGGACGCTAACCGTTCAGAAGTATCAGGTTGTCTAATTCCACCCTATCAAACGTTTTCACGATGTAGCACCGATCTGTGATCGGGAATTCCGGAAGAATCCGCACACAGTGCGGTGCTACATGTCGTTCCGGCAGGCCGACGCTTCTACAATCATCAACCATTCCTCCCCTTGACACCACTCTGCGTCATGAATAGGATTATAGAATGAAAACAGCGATGACATTTAATGCGATTGTGGGACTTACTGATGGCTTGTCATTGCCACAAAAGGAAACCTTGGTAGAAATCCTCACAAAGCGTCTCATTGAGCAACGCAGGCAAGTGCTGCAAAAGGACATTCTTGAAACCCGCCGAGAGTACAAATCCGGGAGATGTCGCGCCGCCACGCCGATTGAACTCATGAAGGAGATCATGAAGTGAGTTGGGGGCTCATCCGCAGTACGGCTTTCGTGCGGACTGCACGCAAACATACGCGCCGCCATCCCGAACAGACTACTGCTCTTTTTGAAGTTTTAACACAGTTAGCCGAGGATCCTTTTCAGCCTTCATTGAGAAGCCACAAACTGACGGGGGCTTTGGCGGGGTCATGGGCATGCAGTGCGGGATATGATCTGCGCATCATATTCAAATCTGTTAAACAGGCAGGTAAACCAGTCATCCTTCTTGAGACAATAGGAACCCACGACGAAGTATATTGAATCGTTCTTATTAGTCGTTGGCCGCCCATTGTTGGTCATTAGTTGGTTAATGGTTCATGGCGAGAAAGTGCGTTTTCGGCTTTATACAGGGAGGGAGGGCGCTACGAGCCCGCCATTGGCATCATGCGGGCGAGGAGAATGTCGCGCTCATAGCGCGCGACCTCCCGGGGAAAAGCATGCAATCATATTTACGCTCTATCAACGACACCTCCCCTCAACGAACAACTAACGACTATCAACCGTTCACACCCCTTCCCTCGAACTTGAATAGCTGATAAGCCGCAAATGTTATTTGTTAATATGTAATCCCGATTCCCCTGTACTGCTATGCCTCATCGCCGCTTTTCCATTAACCTTGCCACAAACATCCTGAATTTTGGATTCAGCGTGTTAGTTGGTATTTGGCTCACCCCGTATCTGATCCGTCACCTGGGCATCGGTGCGTATGGCTTGATCCCCTTGGCAACCACTGTAACCACCTATCTCGCTATTTTCACTCTCGCCCTTAACTCAGCCGTCGGGCGTTTTATGACGATAGCCTTAGATCGGAATGACCATGCTGAAGCCAACCGCATCTTCAACACCTCCTTCTGGGGCAGTGCTGGCATCTTGTTAATTCTCGCGGCACCTTGCCTTTGGCTATCCTTCCACGCCAACTGGTTCTTTACCGTACCCAAGGGTAACGAAAAAGATTTTGCATGGCTGTTTTTAGCTGCTGTCGGCATGTTCTTTCTTACAACGCTCAGCAGTGCATTCAGCATCACGTCATTCTGCCGCAATCGCTTTGACCTCTCAAATGCCGTACAAATCATCAATACGGTTGCCCGTATCGCAATTATTGTTCTCCTCTTTTCCTTTTGCGTACCACGTGTATGGCATGTTGGACTCGCTTTATTTATTGGCACGGTTATTTCCGGAATTGGAGCTATTCTAATCTGGCGGTATTTAACGCCTATGCTGGAACTTCGACTATCATGGTTTAGCCTCGTCTCTTTACGCCAAATGACAGGCATGGGGTCGTGGATTGTCATCAATACTGTAGGTTCAATTCTGTATTTAAGCATTGACCTCATTGTCATTAACAAAATGCTCGGCTCCGAAGCTACCGGACAATATGGCGCAGTGATGACCTGGTCAGCATTCTTACGCAGTTTTGCAGGAGTCATTGCGGGCGTGTTTGGCCCCACAATCATCATGTATTATTCTCGAAATGATATAAACGGTTTGGTCCAATACTCTCGCCAAGCAGTGAAGTTTCTGGGACTTGTCATAGCGATCCCTATTGGATTGATCTGCGGCCTGTCAAAACCTCTGCTTCAACTCTGGCTGGGAGAGACCTTTATTCCATTGGCGCCACTCATGTCTTTGATGACATTCCATCTCTGCGTCAATCTTGCTGTTCTGCCATTGTTTAACATTCAAGTAGCCACCAACAATGTGCGCCTTCCTGGCATTGTGACATGTGTCATGGGCCTGATGAATCTGGGATTAGCTATAATACTTACGCGCTCCGCTGACTGGGGCATGTACGGCGTGGCCGCCGCAGGTGCCATTATGTTGACTGCGAAGAATCTTTTTTTTACACCCATTTATGCAGCAAGGGTCTTACGCCTTAAATGGACATCCTTTTATCGAGAGATTTTTCCAATCATTGTTCTCGCCCTCGGACTAGCCGCTATGGGCTGGGGAGTTACATCCTGGTTAGCAATTGATTCATGGTTGAGGTTCGCGGCAGTAGCGACAGTTCTAGGTACTATTTCCGCTGGTTTTATTTTTGTTGGGCTATTGAATAAAGCCGAACGGTTACATATCCGCCAAATATGTGGCACATGGCTGAAGATTGCTGACTAATGAAAACTGAACTAAAAAGCTCAAACACAACCAATGTATGCAGTTCAACGGTGGCAAATAATCTCTGCATCAGTTGCGGTGTTTGTGCCGGGATCTGTCCGGTGATGAATTTGAGTATAGGGTGGTCTCAAAATGGTTTATTGCAACCTCACGACTTGGGTCGGTGCATTCCATCGTGTCGGTTATGTCTCGACGTGTGTCCCTTTCAGGATCACGCCGAAAACGAAGATACCCTAGGTAAAGAATTATGGCGCTTCTGGGTTTGTGGGGGGATTTTTCCGGTCAAAAGCCTGACTTACGTGTAAGCTGGGGTCATGAAAAACATGAAAGACACGTTGCTTTACCAGCAGATTCTTGGAAATACGACCCCGTGGTCTGTCAGCGAGG
>JBBQNS010000024.1:0-36655 GCA_038330175.1 Kiritimatiellia bacterium | reverse complement strand
GAGGGGATTGTCGCGTCGGTGGTGAATGATGAGTTGTCTGCTTATCTCGAAGAGCATCCGCCTGTCGCGCGGCGGATCATTGAAAAAGCGTTGCTCTCGGCCCGCGCCCGCGATGCGGCCCGCAAGGCACGTGACCTGACTCGCCGTAAAGGCGCATTGGATTCTGCGGCGTTGCCCGGCAAGCTAGCCGACTGTTCCGAGCGCGATCCCGCTCTGTGCGAATTGTATCTCGTTGAGGGCGACAGCGCCGGTGGTTCGGCCAAGCAGGGCCGCAATCGAGAGTTCCAGGCCATTCTGCCTCTGCGCGGTAAGGTCTTGAACGTGGAGAAGGCGCGACTGGACAAGATCTTGAATAACAACGAAATCCGGACCATGGTGACGGCGATCGGCGCGGGAATCGGGCAGGACGAATTTGATGTCTCCAAGGTGCGATACCACAAGATCATCATTATGACCGATGCGGATGTAGATGGTTCGCATATCCGAACCCTGTTGTTGACCTTCTTCTATCGCCAGATGCCGAAGCTAATTGAAAGCGGTTATGTTTATTTGGCCCAGCCGCCTCTGTACAAAGTCAGTCGCAAGAAGCGTGAAGAGTACATCGACACCGAGGAAACCTTGACCCGCAAGCTGTTGGAGTTGGGCGCGGAAGATATGAAGCTCAAGGTCAGTCGTAACAAGACGCTGGAGACCAACGAATTGATGGCCCTACTGGAGTTATTGTTGCAGACGGAACAGGCGTCGAAGAGCCTGGCGCGTAAGGGCATTAGCTTCGAGGATTACCTCGCTAAGCGGAATAAAAGCACGGGCGCCTTTCCCCGCTACCATGTGACGATCGGCAAGGGTGAGTCTGCTGAACATCATTTTGTTACCACGGATGAGGAGCTCAAGACGTTGCGCGAAGAGTCCGAGCGGAAAATGGGTGAGCAGCTCGAGATCGTTTCCGAAAACGGGCACTCGGCACAGGCCCAAACCAACGCCGCCTTCCGAATGCAGGAGTTGTACGTTGCCAATTCACTGGCCAAGGTGATGGGCGCCATCGAGAAGAAGGGTTTCACCCTGGATCAGTTCAATTTACAGGAAAAGCCGTTGTTCACGATTAAAGATTCAGATGATGAAGAGACGCCCATCTCCTCCCTGCCGAACCTTCTGGAAGTGATTCGCGAGATTGGGCGCAAAGGCCTCTACATCCAACGCTATAAAGGTTTGGGAGAAATGAATCCCGAGCAGCTTTACGAAACCACCATGAATCCCGACAAACGGAGATTGCTCAAGGTGGTGCAGGAGGATGCCGTGAAGGCCGATGAAATCTTCACCATCCTGATGGGCGATGAAGTGGAACCACGCCGCAAGTTTATTGAAGACAACGCGCTGAATGTTCAAAATTTGGATATCTAAAGTATGTATACACGAAACGAAGTTTTGGCCAATATCAACATCGAAGACGAGATGCAGCGCTCGTATATCGACTACTCTATGAGTGTCATTATCGGGCGCGCCCTGCCGGATGCCCGCGACGGAATGAAACCCGGTGCGCGCCGCATCTTGTTCGCGATGCGTAATCTCGGACTCCTTCATAATCGCCCCTACAAAAAATGCGCCTATGTCGTCGGTGAAGTGCTGGGTAAATATCATCCGCATGGCGACTCCTCGGTGTATGACACCTTGGTTCGTATGGCCCAATATTTTGCCATGCGCTACATGCTGGTGGATGGCCAGGGAAACTTCGGTAGTATTGACGGTGATAATGCCGCAGCCTACCGGTATACCGAGTCGCGTTTGACGAGCATGGCCGAAGAAATGCTGGCCGATATTGATAAGAACACGGTCGATATGGTTCCGAACTATAACGGGGATCTGATGGAGCCGTCGGTGTTGCCTGCTCGCGTACCCAATCTGCTCCTCAATGGAAGCACGGGTATTGCGGTGGGTATGGCCACCAACATTCCGCCCCATAATTTAGGCGAGCTGGTGGATGCTCTGGTGCATTTGATTGATCATGAAAACGCCACGATTGATGACTTGATGAAGTATGTCAAAGGGCCTGATTTTCCCACCGGAGGCATCATTTGCGGCCTCAAGCCGATCTCGGATATGTATCGCACTGGGCGCGGTTTGCTGAAGGTGCGAGGCCGAGCCGGTATTGAAGAGGGCAAGCAGGGCAAGGAAAGCATCATCATCACCGAGATCCCCTATGCCGTCAATAAGGCCAACCTGATCACCAATATCGCCTATCTGGTGCAGGAAAAGAAAATCGAAGGTATTTCTGATCTGCGCGATGAATCCAATAAAGACGGTATTCGTGTCGTCATTGAGTTGAAGCGCGGTGTAGTGGCTAGGGTTGTGTTAAACAACCTTTACAAGCACACCCAGCTCCAGACTACCTTCGGCGCCATTATGTTGGCCATCGATCAAGGGCGCCCCAAAGTCATGACACTCAAGGAGCTGCTCGAGGCGTATCTGGATCACCGCTACGATGTCATCCGCCGCCGGACCCAGTTTGAACTCGATAAAGCCGAAGCACGCGCCCACATCCTGGAAGGCTTGAAGATCGCGCTGGATAACCTTGACGCCGTGGTGAAGATCATTCGCGGGTCGAAGGATCGCGATCAGGCCCGGTCCCAGTTGATGTCCAAGTTCGGACTGAGCGAAATTCAGTCTAACGCCATTCTCGATATGCGGCTTTATCAGCTGACCGGTCTGGAACGGGACAAGCTGGAAGCCGAGTATCTCGAGCTGATCAAATTGATTACCTATCTCCGTGATCTGCTGGCCAGTCGCGACAAACTTTTCGCCGTTATCCGTGCCGATCTGCTTGAGGTTCGCAAGGAGTACGCGGATGAACGCATGACCAGTCTGGTCCCGGATGAAGGTGAAGTGAACATCGAGGATCTGATCGCCGATCGCGGTTATGTGATCACCATCAGTCATACCGGTTACATCAAGCGGACGGCTGTCAGCACCTACAAGGCCCAGCGGCGCGGCGGCAAGGGTGTGGCAGGCATGGACACCAAGGAGGAGGACTATGTTCAGCACCTCTTTGTGGCCAATACCCATGATTACATCCTGTTCTTCACGCCTACCGGCCGGTTGTACTGGGAAAAGGTGTATGAAATCCCCGAGGCGAACCGCAATGCCCGCGGGAAGGCGCTGGTCAACATGTTGAACGTGCAGAGCGGGGATAGTATCGCCGCGATGATCAAGGTGCGCGAATTCGCCGAGAATCAGTTTGTGGTGTTTGCCACCGAAAAGGGTGTGGTCAAGAAGACCAACTTGGCGGCCTTTAGTAATCCGCGCAGCGCCGGCATCATCGCGATTGCGATTGATGAAGGCGACCGCCTGATCGGGGTCAAGCAGACCGACGGCCATACGGACGTTGTGTTGACCACGCATAACGGCATGAGCATTCGCTTCAATGAAAGTGAATTGCGTGACCAGGGCCGTGACACGCGGGGCGTATGCGGTATCTCTCTAGATAAAGAGGATAAAGTGGAGAGTTTGGAAATTGTTGATCCGCGCGCCACCTTCCTCGTCTGTACGGAGAATGGGTACGGCAAGCGCACCGGATTTGATGAATACCGGGTTCAGCACCGCGGCGGACGCGGCTTGATGACCATTCGTACTTCCGATCGTAATGGCGCCATTGTTGGTGCGCATGCGGTTCAGGAAGGGGATGCTCTGATGCTCATTACGGCACAAGGCCAGATGATCCGGATGCCCGTGGCGGATGTCCGTGTGATCAGCCGCGTCACCCAAGGAGTGCGCCTGATCAATCTGGATGCCGGCGACAAGTTGGTGGCCGCCACCACAGTTGAGCCGGAGGACGATGAGCCCGCGATTGCTGATACGCCAGACGGCGAGCCGACGAAAACTGAGTAAGTGATGCACAAAAATAAACTACACTTTCTTGGGAAATTTCCGAAGAGGAAGTCGGCATTTGCAGGTGAGAGAAAAAAAGACCTCGTTAGGGAGGGGTGGGGTGAATATGGGCGTCCTGTTGGGGCGCCAAAGTTCATTTCATTATTTAGCGGAGCCATGGGAATGGATTTGGGCTTGGAATCCGCTGGTTTCGAATGTGCGGGATGCTTGGAGATGGATAAGCATGCATGTGCGACGATTAGGCGTAATCGGCCAAACACTCCCTTGATCGAGGATGATATTCGTAATTGGAACCAAGGGAAGTCCTTGTTGAGAAAACTGGCTTTGGATGAAAGCTCTGTGGCGCTTATCGTGGGCGGACCGCCCTGTCCATCGTTTAGCACTGCTGGCAAGCGGCAAGCATTCAATGACCCGCGCGGCCAAGTCATGTTCGATTTTTTAAAAGTGATCGATGAAATTAGGCCCCCTTTCTTCGTAATGGAGAATGTTAGAGGGATTTTGTCAGCAGCGATTACGCATATTCCCCTTGCTGAGCGTGACAACAAGGTCGAGTTCGATGGCAAAGGATCGGTGCTGGCGTTACTAAATACAACGTTTAATAAAATGGGCTACACCGTCACTGCGCAGCTTGTTAATGCGGCCAATTACGGAACTCCTCAAAATCGGGAGCGGGTTGTTTTCATCGGCAGTCGTGATGGACTACAGATCCCTATGCCCATCGGAGCTTATAGTAAAACGGGAGGGCTTTTTCAGAGCAAATGGCGAACTCTTGCGGATGCGTTTTCCGGATTGAGAGATCCTGTTCCCGAGTATATCCCGTTCTCGAAGAATCGCGCCAAGTATTTGGATCTTCTTCAGGAGGGTGAGAACTGGCGAGCTTTGCCTGAAGATATGCAGGAAGCCGCTCTAGGAGGTGCCTACCGGTCAACGGGGGGGCGTGTAGGGTTTTATCGCAGGTTGTCTTTTTCAAAGCCAAGTCCAACCGTTCCTACGAGTCCCATTCAAAAAAGCACATGTTTGTGCCATCCTACTGCGTTACGGTCGCTCTCTGTAAAGGAGTATGCGCGCATTCAACAGTTTCCTGACGACTGGGTTTTTGAGGGGGGAATTGTGGAGAGGTATCGTCAGATAGGCAATGCGGTTCCAGTTGGGCTCGGATATGTAATCGGAACCACTATTCTTAATTATCTGAATAATTTGGAGAAGGATCTATGACGAAAAACGCCCTCGAAAAACTCGTTTGCAAGTATCTTGATGATTTTTACGGGCGTCGTATAGCCAAGCTAAGTGGGCTAAAATTGAAGGACGCTTTGAAGCGAAAAAATCCTTATTTGTTCAGGGCGGTAGGAGTCCAGACTGCGTCGGAAATTGTCGAGCAACTTTTGACGGCGTATATGTCGTCTTCGGATGAGGGTATATTTGGTGATGCTTTTTTTGAGCCCTTGGCCAAAGCTGTTTCTGGAGGTATTTCATCCCCGTCGGAAGGCGTGGATGTTGCCATTGAAACAGCAGGCGCTTATACCGCCATAGCCGTAAAATCAGGGCCGTCAGTTTTTAATGCGCAAAGTAAAAGGCGCCAGAATCAGGACTTTCAGGCGTTGCAAAAGCGTCTGCTGAAATTGCAAAAGCATTTTGAAGCTCTAGTGGGCTATTGTTATGGATGCAAAGAGCTAAAGTCAGAAACCGGGAAGTGGGTTTTTCAAGAAATGGCTGGGCAGAAATTTTGGGAACGTCTAACAGGAGATGATGATTTCTATATAAAAATCATGGATGCCATGAGGGGGCGTCCGGAGATTCACCGTCAGAGGTTTGAGGAAGAATGGCGTAAAGCGGTAAACCGATTTACAGGCGAATTCATAGATGTATATTGCGAAAAAGATGGCTCCATCGATTGGCATGCTTTGGTCGCATTCAATAGCGGAACACGTTGCGCTGTGATACGCAAATAATCACAGATGACCAAGCTTCCGATTTTCCAAATCGAACCGGCACTGGTGAAAGCCTGTGCCGGGAGCCTCACTCGGCTTGTCATTCAAGCGCCCACCGGATCTGGGAAATCGACTCAGATCCCCCAGATGTTGCTGGATCGCGGGCTGGTTCCCGCAGGACGACAGATTATTATTCTCCAACCCCGCCGGCTGGCCGCTCGATTATTGGCCACACGCGTGGCAGCGGAACGGCGATCGGCTATCGGACGCGAAGTGGGATATCAGGTTCGTTTTGAAAACCGGATCAGTACCGATACCCGGATCGTTTTTGTCACCGAGGGAATCCTGTTGCGGCGGCTGGTGAGCGATCCCGGACTTGCAGGGGTCGGCGCGATCATCTTTGACGAATTTCATGAGCGGCATTTGTTTGGCGATATTACCCTGGCGCGTGCCCTTCAATTACAGAATTCACTGCGGCCGGATCTCAAGCTGATTGTCATGTCGGCCACGTTGGATAAAACCGCCCTGGAGCAGTTTCTTACACCGTGCACCGTGTTGCGGTCCGAAGGACGCATGTATCCCGTTCGTATCGAATACCTGCCCAAACCGGTGGACAGTGCCCGTATTCCCATTTGGGAGACCGCTGCATCGGAAACCGCGCGGTTGGTGGCTCAGGAACCCGCAGGCGATGTTCTGGTCTTTATGCCCGGCTCCTATGAGATTCACCGCACTATCCAAGCCTTAAATGCACGACCAGAAACACGCGGATGTTTGATCTGCCCGCTGCATGGCGAGTTGGCTCCACGCGATCAGGATGCCGCCGTAGCGCCAGGCGAGCGCCGGAAAATTATTGTCTCCACTAATGTGGCGGAAACCTCGCTGACAATTGAAGGCGTGCGGTTAGTGGTGGATGGGGGACTGGCTCGCATGGCGCGTTTTGATCCCTATCGCGGGATCGATACGTTGTGGATTGAGAAAATCAGTCAGGCGTCCGCCGACCAACGTGCCGGTCGCGCGGGCCGGATGGCGCCAGGGGTCTGCGTACGCCTTTGGACGGAACGGGAACAGACTGAGCGGGCGCCGCGTGAGATTCCTGAAATCCGGCGGGTGGATTTAGCGGAAACCCTTTTAATGTTGAAGGCGTCAGGCTGCGTAGATGCCAGAACTTTCCCTTGGTTCGAGCCTCCCGAGGACCGGACTTTGGTGCGGGCGGAAACGTTGCTACGCGATCTCGGTGCGGCTGATGAGAAGACGGGTGAAATTACCGAAGTAGGGGAGGGAATGCTGGCCTTTCCGCTCCATCCCCGGTATGCCCGGATGATGCAGGCGGCGGAGGCCGTGGGGCGCGTCCGGAGTGTGGCCTTGATTGCAGCCATGACGCAAGAGCGTGGCCTCTTGCTTAAACGGACCGATTCGCAGGTTGAAGAGCAGCGTGACCGCCGCTTGGGCGACGAAGTGTTGTCCGATTTCTTTATGCTGATGCGGGCGTGGAGTGAGGCGGAAGCGCACGACTACAATGTCGATTATTGTCGCGGGCTGGGGATCCATGCCGGTGTGGCGCGTCAGGCGGGGCGCCTCTATGAGATGTTTTGTAAGATTGCGATCGGACAAGGGCTCCCGCTTGAGCCGGAGATTGTGGCCGACGACGCGGTTCGGCGCTGTGTCCTCGCGGGGTTTGCTGATCAAGTGGCGCGGCGGCTCGATGGCGGAACCTTACGCTGCGAAATTGTGCATGGGCGGCGTGGCGTTTTAGAGCGGGCTAGTGTAGTTCGCAAAAGCGCCTTTGTGGTGGCGGCGGAAGTCCGGGAAGTCGAGAGCGGCTTCACAAAGAAACCGGCGCCCGTTGGCGCCAAAGGGGACATGGATGTGCTCCTCTCGCTCGTGACGGCGATCGAACCCGAATGGCTGGAAGAATTATTCCCGGGCTCGGTGCGAGAGGAAACCCAGGTTCGCTTTGATGACTCGCGGCGTGTGATTGCGGAGCGAGGCCGGTTTTATCATGACCTGGTGCTTGAAATGAAACGCGGAGGGAATCCGGCGGAGGGCGAGGCGGCCAGTTTGCTGGCCGATGAAATTCAGGCGGGCCGCTGTACGTTGAAGCACTGGACCGATGAGGTCGACCAATGGCTTTTGCGGGTGAACCTCTTGCGTAAGTGGTGTCCGGAACTCGACTTCCCTGAGATCAGCGCGGACGATCGGCGACTGATGCTGGAAGAGATTTGTATGGGTGCGTTTAGTGTGAAGGAAGTAAAAGAACGGCCCGTTCTCCCGGTGGTAAAAAACTGGCTTGATGGGCGCAAACAGTCGATGCTCGATAAATACCTGCCCGAACGTTTGGATCTTCCAGGTAGACGCAAGGTGAAAGTCCTGTACTCTGAAAGTAATCCGCCGACGATTGCGGCCCGGATTCAGGATCTTTATGGCGTGCAGGAAAGTATCCGCATTGCGATGGGCCGTCAGCTCGTGACGATTCAGGTGCTGGCCCCCAATTACCGTCCCGTGCAAGTCACCTCGGATCTCACCACCTTCTGGAGTGAGGGCTATCCAAAGGCCAAGAAGGAACTCCAGCGAAAATACCCGAAACACAAATGGGTGTGAGGGCGAAGATTCGGTTATTTACTCTGCCCGTAGTAGGCTTTAGCTCCGTGCTTCCTGAGATAATGTTTATCGAGCAGCGCGTCTGGAACCGCCTTGGTTGCCGGTGCAAGCCGCAAGGTTTCGGACGCCAGCTTACAGAGGAACTCCAACACCACGGCGCTGTCCACCGCTGCTGCTGCCGATTTACCCCACGTAAACGGGCCGTGGCTGGCCACAAGGACGCCGGGGAAAGCCAAGGCATCTAATTTCTTGAATCGCTCAAGAATGACGCGGCCGGTGTTGACCTCGTAGTCTCCGTTAATTTCCTTGGCCGTCAGGGGGCGTGTGCAAGGAACTGACCCATGATAGTAATCGGCATGCGTCGTGCCCATGGCGGGGACTTCGCGCTTAGCTTGAGACCAAGCGGTAGCGAACAGACTATGCGTATGCACCACTCCGCCAAGCTTCGGGAAAGCACGATACAATTCCAGATGGGTGGGGGTGTCGGAGCTGGGATTCAAATCCCCTTCCACAACCTTACCCGTCGTGAGCGAAACCACCACCATCTGGCTGGGCTTCATTTGGTCATAGGAAACGCCCGACGGCTTGATCACTATCAGGCCTTGCTTGCGGTCAATACCGCTGACATTTCCCCACGTCTGAACCACAAGCCCCTCGGCCACCAATCGCAGGTTCGCGGCACACACCTCTTTTTTAAGCGCTTCCAGCATAGGGTTTTCCTTATTTATTCGCTTTCACCTAACCCGGCTTAGCCGGAACCAAACCGAAGATTTTTGAACAGAAGCTCGCGAAGATCGCAAAGAATGCTGTATTTACCGCCTCCGGCGAAAAAATAATTTCTTACCTTCGCGGCCTTTGCGTGCTTCTGTTCAAACTCTTTTCTTGTACAAATCATGGCCAAGTTGCGATGGATTCAAGTCGCAAGGGCCTAAACGGCTAACGGCCTTGGCGTCCTGTAAGACGCGAATGGTTGCGGATCTCGATCAAGGTTTTCATGACGCCGTGAAGATTGCCATTCCACTCTTTCGTTCCAAAGGCATCATGCATCTGACGATACAGTTTATAGAGGTTCTTGTAAACCGCATGTGCCGCAGGATTCGGCTGGTACACCACAGGCTTCAAGCCGGTCATGGCTTTCTGGGCCGCGGTAACGTTCTTGTAGGCACCGGCCACTACGGCGGCGGCAACAGCGGAACCCAGTGCGCAAGTTTGAGCTGAGCGCGAAATCTTCATCGGACGTCCAATGATGTCGGCATAGATCTGCATCACCATCGGGTTCTTCTCAGCAATGCCGCCGCAGTTGACCACCGACTTGACCTTCACCCCGTATTCTTCGAAGCGGTTGATGATGGTCAACGCGCCGAAAGCCGTCGCCTCAACCAAGGCGCGATAGATTTCAGCAGGCGTTGTATAAAGAGTCTGTCCCACCAGAAGCCCCGTCAGCCGTTGATCTACCAGAACCGTCCGGTTGCCGTTATTCCAATCAAGTGCCAGAAGGCCGGAGGCGCCCGGCTTGAGTTTAGCGGCCTGAGTGGTTAGTGCGACATGGCCGCCATCTTTGCCGTGGGGCTCAATGTAATTTACGAACCAGTTGAAGATGTCGCCGACAGCCGATTGACCGGCTTCCAGCCCGAAGTAACCCGGCAGGATGCTTCCCTTTACAATGCCGCAGATGCCGGGAATGTCGGCAAGCTTGCGGTTTCCCGGCGCCACCATCATATCGCAGGTGCTAGTGCCAATGGTTTTGACCAGGGTTCCTTCGCCGACGCCCGCGCCGACTCCGCCCAAATGGGCATCGAAGGCACCGACTGCAACCGGGATCCCGGCCGAAAGACCGGTCTTCTGCGCCCACTCTGGCGTCAAGTTGCCGGCCGCTTCCGAAACATCATAAGCTTTGTCCGCAAGCCGGCTACGCAAAGCACCCAGCTTCGGGCTCAGCTTGGCGAGGAATTTGGCGTCCGGGTAACCGCCCCAGTCGGCATTGAACATGGCCTTGTGGCCGGCAGCGCAAATACCAATTTTGGTCACGCCCGGCTTCTGGGTGCCCGTCAGCATGGCGGGAATCCAGTCGGCCATTTCGACCCAGGTATAGGCGGCGTCAAAGACTTCCGGGCTGGTGCGCAGACAATGCAGAACCTTGCTAAAAAACCATTCGCTGCTGTAGATACCGCCGCACTTGGCTAGATACTGAGGCCGGATTTTTTTGGCTAACGCTGTAATTTCGGTGGCCTCTTCCACGCCAGTATGATCTTTCCAGAGCCACGCCATGGCGGCCGGGTGTTTGGCAAAACGTTGGGTCAGGGCGAGTGCCGTCCCGTCTTTGTCTACCGGTAGCGGGGTACTGCCGGTGGTGTCCACGCCGATGCCAATCACCTGGGACGGCTTGAATCCTTTAATCTTTTTGGCGGCGGCGGCAAGGGCGGCGACGATGGCGAGCTCGGCTCCTTCCAGATAATCCGCAGGATGCTGTCGCGCGAGGTTGGGGTCAGACGAAAGGATGACCCCTTCTTTGCCGTGTGAGTAAATGTGAACGGCGGAGCCCGCCTCGGCCCCATTGGCCACATCCACAACTAAAGCTCTTACCGAATTCGTTCCGTAATCCAAACCGATTGTATATTTCGCCATAATATTTTCCTTCACGTGATTTTTCAACTTTTGCAGGTTAATAAACTATAGGCTCTTAGACCATTAGTGATCTGAATCAATCGCATTGTGGTCATGATTCGGGGAAAAATCTTCATTTCGCTTTCGCCTAACAGTCTACAGCCTAAACGGCTAACAGTCTTGGAATCCTCTTCAGCGCCCAACTCCTTGGAGGAGATGATACGCGATATCGTTCCATCGCAGTTCGTTCTTAAGCGTTTCGATGGTGGTGCCTTCGCCGATCCTAATCATTTCAATGCCAGTAATGGCAGCGAAATCCGTAAGGTGTTCCGCAGTCAAGGCGCTACTAAAGGCCGAGTGATGCGCCCCCCCGGCATAGATCCAGGCGGCGGCGGCCGTCTTGAAGTCCGGTAGAGCTTCCCACATGGCGCAGGCCACAGGCAGTTTGGGTAGAGGGCGGGGCGGCTTGACCACATTCAGTTCATTCACAATCAGGCGGAAGCGGTTGCCCATATCCACCAGCGTCGCATTTAATGCGGGGCCGGGCTTGGCGGTGAAGACCAAGCGGGCCGGGTCATCCTTGCCGCCGATTCCTAGCGGATGGATTTCGAGCGTCGGCTTGGCGGCGGCGATTGACGGGCAAACCTCCAGCATATGGGCGCCCAGCACCAGCGGTCGCTTCGGGTCGAGATGATAGGTGTAATCTTCCATCCAGCTGGTGCCGCCTTTGAGGTCGGCGGCCATGACTTTCATGCCGCGCAGTAGGGCGCAGGTCTTCCAATCACCTTCGGCACCGAACCCGTATCCCTCGGCCATCAAGTTCTGGGCCGCCAGACCGGGAAGTTGCTTCAAGCCGTGGAGATCCTCGAACGTGGTGGTGAAGCCCTTGAAGTTGCCCTTTTCCAGGAAGGTCCGTAGCCCGACCTCGATCCGAGCGGCGTCTTCGAGGCGGCTGCGTTTGGCGCCACCCTTGCGTAAGGCGGGTGCTACGGTGTAGGCGGCATCATAAGTGGCACACTGAGCGAGAACATCCTTGTTGCTGACGGCGTTGACCATGGCAACCAGGTCACCCACAGGATGGGTGTTCACGGAATAGCCCAGGCGGATTTCGGCAGCGACCTTGTCACCCTCGGTGACGGCGACTTCCCGCATGTTGTCACCGAAGCGCACAAACTTGGCGCCCTGCAGATCGTTCCAGCCGCGCACGGCCCGCTCCCAGGCGCCGATACGGTCTTGAACTTCCCGATCCTGCCAATGGCCGACGACCACCTTGCGCTCGAGGCGCAGGCGGGAATGAATAAAACCGTGTTCACGGTCGCCATGGGCTGACTGATTGAGATTCATGAAATCCATGTCGATCGTCGACCAGGGCAGATCGCGGTTGAACTGTGTGTGGAGGTGCAACATCGGTTTGCGGAAGGCCGAGAGCCCGCCGATCCACATCTTGGATGGGGAGAACGTGTGCATCCAGAGGATGACCCCGCCGCAGGTGGGATCATTATTGGCGGCAGCGAGCGTGTTGCGGATCTCGTCCGGGGTCTTGACCACCGGCTTGAAAAGCATCTTCAAGGGGAAGCGCTTGGAGGCGTTCAGGCCGTCCACGATTTTGCCGGAGTTCTCGGCCACCTGGGCAAGGGTTTTGGGTCCATAGAGATGCTGGCTTCCGGTAATGAACCAGACGGTCAAATTATCAGCGATACTTTTCATAGGGTACTCCTTGAGCTAATTCACATTATGATCATTTAGACAACAACGCCTCAATCCGGCTATCACCGCTTGATCTGCCCATTAATCTCATATATTGTCCCGAACTCAAATAGAGAAATTGATCATTCGGATGGACAAAACGATCATCAACCAACGTTACGACTACCTGACGCCGAAAGACCGGCACTGGGGGATTCACCTGTGCGGCGTGGGCATGCGGCTGACGCCTCCTAATGTGGCTTATCAGGTCTATGAGGATGGAGCGCCTTATCAATGGAAGAAGGGGCGGGTTCTGCGGGACTACAGTCTGGTGTATCTGACGCAGGGGCGGGGGATATTCCGGGTGCGCGGCTCGCGGCCGCTCCCGGTGAAGGCGGGGGACGTCCTGTTGATTCGGCCCGGAGTCTGGCATGATTATGCGCCTGCGCCGGAGACGGGGTGGAAAGAATATTGGATGATGTTCAATGGCCGTGAGGTGGAAAAGCTGATTTCCAAAGTGGAGCTTCCGTGGCGCACACCGCTGATGCATTACGGAGTGGATGAATCCCTGCATCATCTGTTTGCCCAGATGTTGGAAGTAGCCGAAGGCATGCCGCCCTTTGCCGGCGTGATTCATACCGGATTGGTGCTGCAGATGGCGGCGCTCATTCAGAGCCGTCTTCAATTGCAGAGAGAGCAGGGCGGGCGTGAAGAATCCTTTGTTCGTCAGGCCAAGCAGCATATGGCGGGTGCCTTGGAGAAGCCGTTAAATATGCAGGACTTATCCCATCGTTTGGGAATCAGCTATCCGCATTTCCGGCGCGTCTTCAAGACCTCGACAGGGCTCCCCCCGCAGCAGTATCTCCTGAATTTGCGGGTGAACCGGGCCAAGCAATTGATGGAAGAGCCGGGCATCAAGTTGAGTGATGTGGCGCGGCGCGCCGGATTCGATGACCCGTATTATTTCTCCCGCGTCTTCAAGCAGAAGACGGGCATCCCACCCTCGCAGTGGCGAAAATAGGTTTTTTGAACAGTGCGTTCTGCCTGTCCTCGCTCTCTCCATCCCAAGCTCCTTCTGCCTGCTCAAGGGTGAGTCGAAACGTTTTGGAGCGATAGTTAAATGATGATATCGGGGAATTGATTCAATGTGGGAGGATCACCTGTCCTGAGCGAAGTCGAAAGGTTCCGTGCCGCGACAGGCGCGCCTAGGCTCGTATCGGCCTTGCCACTCAGGAGCGCATCCGCTTGATCGCCCGCCAACTGAACTACCAACCAAACTCGTTTGTCCCTTTCGTCTCGGACCCCTCGATTAATAATCCCGAGCCGATCCCGACTCCAACACTGGCCTTGGCGTCGAGGGACAGGCAGACTGTTTGTAAGGTAAGAATAACCCCTATGGTGAATCAGGTTCTTACTGATGGCGTGACAAAGTGAAGCATGGTCTAATAACCACATCAACGGGAAGCTTGGTAAAAATCGAACCCCCCTTTGATGTTTGTCCGGCGACCTCCGCAAGCAAGCCGACAGGCACCAAGCACCGTTGATTTTTCTTTCCCGTTTCTCTGATTATTCTGGAATTCCTCACCCCTTTGGTCAAAATGCGGAAATGGCAAAGTCCCAAAAAACTGATTGGTTTGCATGGGTTCTCCAGTTCATCTTTGGTTCGGTAATGGGTGCTCTTTTGGGATTCCTGATTATTGGTAAAGGGAGATATAGCCACGGTTATTGGTTGGCAAGTGATGATATATTCCCGTTTATCCTTGGTGCGGGACTGTGGGTTGGCTTCATTGCCTCTTACTATGGGGACAGATTATGGCTGGCAGACAGGATGTTTCAGAATGATCCCGTAGAACATAGCAAAAACAGTTTCTCCTTATCGGTTACTATAGGATCTGTCGGGGTTGGGCTCATGGGATGTGCTGTTTTGAGAACCTTGGGATGGATGGGGAGGTAGAGGATGGCATCTTTTGGCATAACGGTTATTTTGATATTTATCCTGTCGTGTGCAGGTGGTGCTTTATTGTTGCTCTATAAGTCAATACGTTCTTTTTTCGCAAATATAGTCTCAGGTCTTTCAGAATCAGACCCAGCAGGTTGTGTTGTGGCTTTTTGCCTGCCGGAGCACCATAAAGGGAAAGGGGTGACGCAGCATTTATTGATGGACACATCATGTGGTTTTCATGCACCTCAAAAGGGAAGTCCCGTTCAGGATATCAGGAACATACCTTTCAGGAATTAACCAATACGCCATCACTTTTCTACGGAACAACGGATGAAGAAAAATTGGCTGATTTGCGAAAAAAGAACGAGGGTAATTTACCCCAAGAAGTGGAAATGACCTGCCCCTGCCAATCCCCAGGCCGTTCCTAAAACAAATGTATATGGAGTAGGGATCGGAATAGGTTTTTGGATAGGATGTCAGAGGTTTAAATAGCTGGATTTTCCTCGCTGATGCGACTGAAGTGGAACAAGAGAAATGAAACTGACCGAAAAAGCCCGAAGTCTCGTCAAGCGTTTCTCGCAAGAAATAGAGTTCTATAGACTTGTTCTCAAGCATCACCGAACTCCTCGTGCGTCAAAGATTCTTCTCGGTGTCGCGATAGCCTATGCCGTATCCCCCATCGACTTGATTCCTGACTTCATCCCTGTGATCGGGTATCTTGACGACTTGGTCATCCTGCCTCTTCTAATATGGCTTGCCCTAAGACTTATTCCGAAGAGCGTGATTACGGAGTGCCGTAATAGATGAAACGAGAAGGCGGCCAAGGGACAGGCACGAATGAGCGATGACCACATCAACAACGCCATTTGCTTACACATACATGAACTCCGATCCTGAGGGGAGGAATATAGCAAAATTACCGGTGCAAAGCAAGACGCCGCCAGCGCATGGAGATTCCTCGATAACAGCAAAATCTTGAAGTTCATAGCAGCCAATGTTATCCCTGTTGTGCATCATGTCTAACCACACCATTCAAGAGATTGCCACCGCGGCAGGAGTCGACAAATCGACCGTTTCGAGGGTGCTTTCTGGCAAGGTGGCAAAGGGTCGTATGGGTCTTGTCACCCAGGAACGCATCCGCTTGCCACGAAACGCAACCATGCCGACAACGATATTGAGCAATGTTTGCCCTGTTGTGGAACGGATTGGCAGGTTCCCGTTTCAGGTCTCTGGACGGCCTCAACGGGTTGATTATTCTGATCAGTTTTCTGCATAAAGTGAAGCTTCAACGACGGGCTCGTAGCGCCCGTCCTCCTGGTGATGAACCGCCTGCGCATTGTCTTTGACGACAGAAAGCCTGCCGCCTTCCCTTGTCGGGCTCTGAATGTAGCACGGGTCTGTGATCGGGGATTTCGGGAGATTCCGCACACAGTGCGATGCTACATGTCGTTACGACCGGGATGTTGTCTCAATCCGACTCCACAATGTAGCACCGATCTGTGATCGGGAATTATTGAATCCCAACGAGATCCCCTCCGCGGGAGGGGCTAGGGGTGGGTTCTGCTTCTCGGCAGGAGCATCATAATATCCTAACAGTCTAACTGCCTACAGTCTATGTATAACCGGAATCCTAAAATGCAGTTTGCTTTCGGAGGGGCAAAACTGGTAGAGGGGCGTGGTATGGGAATGAGGACTCTCGGAGAAGCGGCCACCAAGTATGGACTGCCTGTCCCGAAATATGCGTTTGACGGAGTTTATCTGAATCTAACGATATACCGGCATAGGAAGGCAGTACTGGGAGTGCTGGGCGCGGCCGTGTTAGGCAAACTCAGCAAGTCGGAACGCTCCGGCTGGGAATGGCTTGCGTCGAAGGGTGCCACCAAGGCCAGTGAATATGCTGCCATGATCAGAGTGGATAACCGAACGGCTCGACGCCATTTGAATCAATTCCTCAAGTTGGGCCTCGTCCGCAAGACGGGGGTTGGCCCTTCGACCCAATATAGGATCAGATGATGATGAAACATCTCGTCATAAATAAATGCGGTATTTCTCTCAGGACGATTCTGGGCACGGTGTTCGGATCGAGTCCAGGCCAACCTAACCTCGTCTTTATCCGGACATTTATCCGGACATTTTGTCCGGATAACCGGCTTCTTTCCTGGACTGCGCGGAGGCGGGGGTCACACGAAAATTACAATTAGGCATCTTAAAAGCACCCTGGGGCAAACATTCTGTCCGCAACCCGCTGGATAGCAACATCGAGGAAATTGGTAAAAGTGTAGAGGCTTGCCGTAATAGAGATTATGGAGACATGAGCGATTCTAAAAATAATGCGTTGCCCGAAAAGGGCCAATTCCTTCTCTACGCGACGGAAGACGGGCGGGTGAAAATTGAAGTCTGCCTGGAAAACGAGACAGTTTGGTTGGCCCAGCAATACATGGCTGATTTCTTCCAAACAACTTAGCAGAACATTAGCCTGTACCTTCAGAACATATTCAAAGAAGGTGAGTTGCAACGAGGGGGCAACTGACAAGGATTACTTGTTAGTTTGACGGGAAGGGGTGTGTGGCCTCAACGGGTTGATTATCCACGCTAGTCTTCTGCATAGAGGCTTCAATGACGGGCTCGTAGAGCCCGTCCTCCTGGTGATGAACCACTTGCGCATCGTCTTTGACGACAGAAAGACTGCCGCCTTCCCTTGTTGGCCTCTGAATGTAGCACCGATCTGTGATCGGGTATTTCGGGAGATTCCGCACACAGTGCGGTGCTACATGTCTTTCTGACCGGGGCAGGGGCATCTAATTTCTCGATTCTTATGTCGCCGACAAACCCCCGCGAAAAGAATTTTTTTGACGCCAATCAATCATAGTGCAAGATCCAATCAGATTGTATGATGAAATGGATAAACACATGACCACCATCATGGCAACAGATTTTTCTCGGAACATCAGCCGTTGGCTGGACCGGCTGGAACATGGTGGGGAAGAATTTGTCATTGTCCGTAATCGCCATGCGGTGGCTCGGCTTGTGCCGGGAGCACCCGAAGTGCGCGCCCTCGACGCATTTTCTGATTTATTAGGTGTTTTACCCGACAAAGAAGGGGATGTGTGGATAAAAGACATGCGCCGATTTGACCGCCCGGCAGCTCAGGAGCTTAACGATCCATGGGCGTGATTGTTGACACATGTGTCTGGGTGGATATTGAGCGCGGACGGCTGAGGCCCGTAGAGGTCGCCGAGGTTATTCAAAATGACATCGTTTTCCTGACCCCAACAATTCTGGCCGAATTGCAGCGGGATTGGATAATAATGGCAGGCCCTCCCAACACCGGATCCATGACCTCTGGATTGCGGCAGTTGCCATTCAGCATGGCTACTCGCTTCTAACCCGGAACGCATCTGATTTTCTGGACATTCCGGGGCTCAAGGTCGTTGTTATTTAAAGATTCAAAGACAACCGGAAGCAAGAGAGCGCCCAGGGACAGGCGTCCTGTGTGCAATCACAATCCGATTGCTCAATGTAGCACCGATCTGCGATCGGAAATTTCTGAGCGTAAAGCGAAGGTGTTGAGAGACAGGCCTGAATGGCGCTAAGTTAAGGAACCTTTTCAGCAAAACCCACCCCTAACCCCTCCTAGAAGGGGATCAATAATAAGAAATTGAATCCTAACGAGATCTCCTCCTTGGGAGGGGCTACCGCCTGCAAACGTCGCACCTGTAACGGGTGGACCTTCTGGTAATATGAGTGGGCACTTGGGGATTGGCAGCTGCTGGATGCATTACGGAATTGAGCAAATCGGGAAGGAGTCCGAAAATGGACAAGTTAATACTGTATGAACAAAAGCAGGTTCATCGATGATCCTTGCATGGATATGAAGTGTACTCTATAATGAGCGTATGAAAACTCTCACTATTACAGAAGGCAGGGGGCGGCTAGGGTATTGGCTTAAAAAGGCCACCCAGGGAGATGACATCGGGTTCATATTCGAAGGGAAAATTATCGCGCTTCGGCCGGTTGAGGTCTATTCGGGTGATTATGCACTTCAGGAATACGGAATGAGCGAACAGGACATGGCGGCGGTGGAGAAGAAGCTGGGTGCGTCGATTAAGGCAGCGCGCGCCCGGGGAGATGTCTCAAAATTCACCGGAGACAAGAATGATTTCCGTTGAACTGACAAAACGATTCAAGAAAATCGTGCGGGAATCAGGCAGGGAAGACGAGGTGTCTGCCACGCTGAAACTCGTGCGGGATGGATTCGGGAATCCGCATGCTCATTCGGGGCTTTCTATCCGAAAGTTGGGAAACGGAATTTACGAATGTAGGGTCAGTTTGACTCTGAGATTGGTCTTCGTAGCGCAAAAAGGCATTTTGACTTTTGATTTCGCAGGCAATCATGACGATGTGCAAGACTATCTCCGCGATCATCGTTGAGTCTGGCGCAATGATGTGTTTCTGTTAAAATCCTTCAATTTGATTCCGGCGATGCTGGATTAAACGGTAGATTAAGCAATGTGTAGCACGTGGCGCTTGATTACCACCGCCTGGAGCGCGGTCTCTTCGCTGAAACGACCGACCAAGACATGCTGGGCTTCGTTCATCTCTCGTTGCCAGAGCGTTTTGCCGTCAGGGGTCAGGCAGCGCGCGCCGAGGTTACCAAAGAGTAGCCGCCATTGACCATCGGCGAGCTGCATGATGGCGTTGGCATCGGAATGAAACTGCGGGTAGACACGATCAATCCCGTATTGGGCATGGTGGTCGAACAGGACACGTCCGTCGTGGTCGATTAGCGCATAGCCGACAAAAATCTCGTCACAGCCGTCGCCGTTGAGGTCACCGACTCGCAGGGTCATGGCGCCAAAATCTTGCGTCTCAATGGAGCTGACTATATGAACAGACATTCTTCTTGCTCTCTTCTGCGCCGAATAAATAGTGTTATTGAACGTAGTTCTGACCCACTTAGGCGTGGCGGTTGACGCCGTCCCCAACTGGACGTGAGACTAGGCACTGGGATTGCACCTTGCAAGCGCAAAGGCCCCGGATATGCTCATCAGGGCGTACCATAAATCACTTCTGTAGCTCTTTTTATTTGCATCCTTTCTCCCAGAGAGTAAGAGTTTGAACAGAAGCACACGAAGCACACAAAGGTGCCAGCGGCGAGTACGCCGTAGGCACAATTATTTTCCCTTCGTGGTCTTCGTGAGCTTCTTCAAACTCTCTTCTTGTCCAAATCGTAATGGCATACAGCCTATCAGTCTGCCTCCTGTGGGAGGCGCGCTACGCGGGGCGATTCTTGCCTGTTTCATTCTTGCCTCACACGATCTCAATTTCAATAAAGCGTGTCAGATTTGAGATAGCCATGATCCATGATTTTCACGGCTTTGCATCATCCTGACAACTGGGCGCCCATTCGCTCCCTATACCGAGCGGGTATGTAAAGATAATGTCACATTCCGTAGTTGGCAGTGTTGGGCATGACAAGTGCTTTATAATTAAGGTGACCTGAGGTTGGTGATGTTCGGGCTTGTTCCCTAGGAGCAATAAAACCTGACTCAACTGGCCGACTGGGGTGCTCGTCAGTAGGCATTTGCTGAACAAATCACCGCGGGGGGGGCTACCGCGGTTTTTTTTGTGCTCAGATCCAGCTTTTTCGTAAGGCGTGCGAGGGATAGGCGTGAAAGGCGCTAGCAGCCTGTCGGGCTTGCAGAGCCTTCTGTGGGTCTCGCCTTCGGAGGTGCCTTATCTTCCCAAATCCTCGCATAAGGTCGTTCCGGCCACGCTGAACTCAAATGATTCGCCCTGCCCACACGTCTCAGCAAGCTTCGCCCTCCAGAAGAATCATCTCCACCTTGTCAATCATGTCTTCTGGAGGGCGAAGCTTGCTGAGCCGCGTGAATATACAGGGTGTAATGGAGATCTCAGGGAGACATCAGATTGCTTAGGCGAGGATCCGGGTTTTACAGCGTCCTTGACTGCCTCTATCAGCTTTCGCTATTTTTCTTTTTTGGAGGCTCTTTGGATGTTCTAATCTTTGGCGGGAGTGCCGCTGAGAAGAAAGAGGCAAAAAAATGAGTCAGTTTCCGATCGGCTTTTGGAATTATACTTCGATTAATCGACAGGACGCCGCAGCGGTCAAAGACTGGGCGGGGGCGGGCATGACGTTGACGCTGGGCCCCAACTTTGGCCCGGATCCTGCGCAGATTTCAAAAATGCGCTCCATTCTGGACGCCGCACAGGTCGCCGGAATCCGCTTGATCCTATGTCATGAACAAGGGGCCTGGACTCATTTGACGAAAGCGGGCGAGGAGGCTTATCGCCGCGATTTTAAGGTGGCTGTCGAGGCCATTGGGAACCATTCCGCCGTATTCGGTTTCCACGTGGGCGACGAACCTGGCACAGCCGTTTTTTCGGATGCCTGCCGCGCCATGCGCATTCAAAAGGAAATCGCTCCCCACCTTCAACCATTTTTAAACCTATTCCCGATGTTTCAAGGGGTCTCGTCTCTTATTGGCTATCAGGATCAGGCACGCTATCTCAATGATTTCGCTACCCAGGCAAAGCCTCCCTTTCTGTGCTATGACTGTTATTCCCAGATGAACCCTGATCCAGAAAAAGATGCGTCATCAGGCTATGAAATGTATTTCCACAATCTGAGAACGTTTTGGCAGGCCGCTGTGCGCAATAATATGGATTATTGGACGACGCTTCTCTCCGTAGGTCATTTCCGCTACCGCTGCCCAAACGAAGATGATTTGCGCTGGCAGCTGAACTCGGCCGTGGCCAGCGGAGCCAAGGGTCTGCTGTGGTTCTTCTTCTACATGAATAAGCCGCAGGACAACTACCGCGTGGCGCCCATTGATGAACATGGCGAGCGCACCGAGACCTATGCGTGGCTGAGCCGGGTCTGCTGCACGTTCTTGAAATGGCAGGCTCCGATCCTCCTGGAATCGACGTTGATCCATTCCTCCCATACCGGCAAGAATTGGGGCGGCTGGCCGCTATTCGACGGCTCAGGTCTTGTGGCTAAAGCCTCTTCCTCTGCGGGCACAGGCCTCATTATCTCCGAGTTCAAGCATCGCAATGGCGCTGACTATCTTGCCGTGGTAAACAATTCCCAGCGGGAGTGCACCGCTGCCGATCTGATTGTGCAGGGCGAGAAGCCGAATCTGCACCGGGTGGGCTGGGAAGCAACGGAGACGTCGCTCGTTGACTCCACCGGTCGCGGAGCCGAACAGGGGGCCGACTACATCAAGTTACAGCGCTGGCTAGCGCCGGGACAGATGGAGCTTTTCCGCGTGGAAAACGGTCGCACCAGGCCCTTGTAAGAACACGCCGAGGTGCGCGTCACCAATATAGAGATTTAAAAATAACAGCCTACAGTCTATTAACCTGCGTCCTGCGGGACGCTAACAATTTCTTCCCTTGATTTTTTTTTTCAACGGCACGATGATTCTACAAGATTCGTTTATCCAAACGTTTTGATGGAAAGGGACGGCTTCTTATTTATATAGGCATAGATTTGGGTACGATCGGCTGCAAATGCGCTCTTTATGACCCTAAAGGGGTCTGTATTTCGCAGTATAACAAGGAATATCCCCTTATTTATACAGGCTCTTTTGTTGAACAGGATGCCCATCTTTGGTGGACGCTGGTATGTGAGGGCATAAAAAGCGTTACAGAGCAGGCGGGAGTGCATGAAATAACGGCCTTGAGCATTAGCACGCAGGGGATATCGTTCGTTCCTGTTGATGCCTGCGGCAACACCCTTGGCCATGCCATTTCTTGGCTGGATGAGCGTTCAGTGGATGAAGCGCGAGAGCTAGAGGAATGCTTCGGACGAAAGAAAATCTATCAGATAACCGGAAAGCCGACCCATCCTTGCTACACATTCCCCAAATTAGTCTGGCTTAAAAAACACCGTAAGGCTTTGTTTAACAGAACTTGCAAATTTCTGCTTCCCCTCGATTTTTTAAACTATCGTCTTACCGGCAGAGCCGTAACGGATTATACCATGGCTGGTGGCACGATGCTTTATGACATCGCTGGAAAACGCTGGAGTCCGGAGCTACTTGATTACATCGAGCTTAGCCCGGTAAAACTGCCCGAGGTTGCGTGTATGGGTAGCAAGGTGGGAAACATTCTTCCTGATATCGCCAAAAGTCTCGGTATCAATGCTGCAAGCGTCATTCTTGGAGGGCAAGATCAAAAACTTGCGGCGATCGGTGCAGGGATTGCTGAGGGGGTCTGTACGGTGTCTTTTGGAACGTCAACCGCGGTTTCCGTTCTGGAAAATGATTTTTGCCAGACAAGTAAGCTTCCCCAGTTCAGGCTTAACGATACCCATTTTATTTCAGAGGGCGTTGTCCCAACAAGCGGTGCAGCTCTGAAATGGCTTGCTTCGGTGGCGTTCGGAGGAAAATCATATAACGAGATGAATGACCTTGCTAAAACGTCCTGCAAAGGAGCAAAAGGGGTTAAGATTTTTCCCGATTTTACAGGGAATGCCCGGATAGAGGGGCTTACCTTATCCACTACACAGGGAGATATGGTTTATGCCTTATATGAGGGGGTTTGCAGGGGGATTAGAGACTGTTTGAATTCCCAAACGGTTAAGCTTGTAGTTTTCGGTGGAGGTTCAAAAAGCGATATATGGTGCAGTATTTTAGCGGATATTACAGGCTGTACGGTGTGCGCTTGCGATTCCCCTGAAACCGCTTCCAGAGGCGCGGCGCGCCTGGCCTCTGGAATGGAGATTCCCTGCGAAAGTTTTGGTCGTGTTTTCTCAGTTTAGTAAAGTAATAAAAGTAAAGAGGATTTTAAATATGTTTGAATTCAAACCTGCAGAATTTGTTCCTTATAAAAACAAAAAGATTCTTGAGTTCGTAAGAAATATTAAAAGGGAGGATATGGAAAAACATTCCAATCCCGACTTCAAAATTCACGTTGTCGATTCTCCCGGTGCAATATGGATCGGTGATATGGTTGCCCGTATCACGAGAAGTGATCTCCTAAACGAGAAGCTGGTGATGATCCTTCCCAATCCCTGTCCGGTTGAATATTCCTCCGTAGCGGAGGTGATCAATCGCCTTAATATCAACTGCCGCAACGTGTTTATCTACACCATGGATGAATGGGCCGACGATCAAGGGAACATCGCTCCTATTACCTATCGCGCGGGTTTTGGCTATTCCTGCATGAACTATTTCTTCGGGAGGATCCGGAAAGAGCTGCGTATGCCTGAAAGCAATATCCATTATCCAACGAATAAAAATATAAAGACTTATTCCAAAATGATAACGGAAGAGGGCAACGGCGGTGCTGACATTTGCTACAGCGGTCCCGGCTGGAATGGGCATATAGCCTTTGTTGACCCCAACACTCCTGAGTTCGCTTGTGCTTCCCTTGAAGAGTTTATCAACATGGACGCAAGAGTGCTTACCCTTAATCCTATGACGGTCATGCAGAATTCACTTCACGGTGTATTCGGCTGCAGCGGCGATATTGCAAACGTGCCTCCCAAGGCGGCCTCAATCGGCCCGGCCGATGTAAAAAGATCTAAGCACCGTTTTGAAATGCATGCCATTACAACCTTCGGATCATTTTCTGCATGGCAGCGAATGATCTCACGCTTAGTGCTTTACGGAGAGGTCACCCCTCTGGTTCCCTCTTCTATTCTTCAGCTTTGGCCAACAGATGTATATGTAAGCGAAGTCATCGCCAAACCTTTTGATGTTATGGAGACGGTTGGCTATTAATGCGTAAAAGCTACACTTTACTAGGTAATATTGTTTTCCCTGATCGGCTCGAAGCGGGTTGCGTGTGTGTTGAAGCTGGCAGGATCATCTACGCGGGCGACCCTTCCCGTGCACCTGATACTCAACAGACCATAGATACCCATGGCGGCTATATCGCTCCCGGTTTTATAGACATCCATTGCCACGCAGGCGGTGACTGGTGGGCGCATGAAGATCCCGAAAAGATGGCCCTCCACCATCTTAAACATGGGACAACGGGCTTGTTGTGCACTCTTTATCGTGATGTTTCTCACAAGCGCATACTTGAAACGGCCGCGACGGTGCAGTCTCTTATGGCAAAAGGCTCCACTATTCTGGGGCTTCACCTTGAGGGTCCGTACTTAAATCCTAAATATGGCTCCGGCTCTACGGGCTGCGCAGAGGAAACCGTCGATGCTGAAAAATACCTGCCTTTGGCTGACACCGGGATTGTAAAGCAATGGACGTTTGCCCCGGAAGTCAAGGGGGCGGAGGCTTTTGTTAAAGATATCGTTTCTCGTGGCATCGTTCCGGCAATAGGCCATTCTGCGGCTTCCCCCGAGGAAATCTCGGCGGCTGAAAAAAACGGTGCTCGTATTGTCACCCATCTGTTTGACGCCACAGGAAGCAGTATTGACCCGCCACGGTATGGCGGCACGATAGAGGTGTCTTTTAACTTCGGCGCCCTGGTTTGCGACAAATTCTATTATGAAATAATCTGCGACCAAAACGGGGTTCATGTTCGTCCTGAGCTGGTGAAACTTGCGCTTAAGACGGTTGGCGTAGACCGGATCATCGGAGTAACCGATGCCTGCACCGGTGATACAGAGGACAATGCGGACGTCAATTTTGTAAAGGGTGAGCTTATGGGTAGCAAATTGACAATGGACTGTGTCGCACGAAATTTCCATGCACTGGGCTTAACGATTTGCGAAGTTTTTAGAGTGACGTCTTTGAATCCGGCAAAAATATTAGGAATGGATGGCGAGATCGGTTCAATTGAAGTAGGGAAAAAGGCGGATCTGCTTGTCCTAAATGAAAAGTTGAACTTGAAAAGGGTATATAGAGAGTAGAAGTCAGTAGTCAGTCGTATTCCTGACTCCCGACTCCTAAATTCTCTCTCAGAAAACATTAAAAAGAGGAGTCTTGTAAAATGTTAAAAGCTGGAGTTTCGTTAATTGATATTTCTCCCGAAAAGGGGATTCAGCTTGCGGGTTATCCGCATTGTCCGAGGCCGAATAAGGGAGTGCATGACCCTCTTTATGCTTCAACGTTATATCTTGATAATGGAAGCCAAAAAATGGTTTTCGTTACGCTCGATTTGCTGTATCTGGGAAAAAAATATGTCGCTCAGATCCGCTCGAAATTTAATTTTTCGATCCTCTTCACGTGCACACACACCCATTCGGGCCCGTGGTCAACCACCCCTCTCGCTTCCGAAAGAGAAGAAGGGATTTCGGCCGATCCGGGCTATACCGCCTGGCTCATTGAACGCTTGGTCGAGGGAATCAACAAGTCTCTTGAGAATAAGTTTGATGCGCTCATTGGCACCTATGTCGGGCATTGCGGTGCGGAAGTAGGGGTGGGCGGAAACAGGCGGGTAAAGGGCGGTATCTGCAATCCGGCCCTCAATATTCTTGCCGTAAAAGATAGAGCAGGGGATATGCGCGCCATCCTCCTCAATTACGCCCTACACCCGACCTATCTCCAAGCGGAAAGTGAAGTCGTTTCAGCCGATTATCCCTGTTACTTCAGGCGGTTTATGCACTTTGCACAGCCGAAGGCCGTGACGATGTTTGCCCAGGGCACTTCTGGAAACCAGAGTTCGAGATACCACCGTGTCGAACAGAATTTTGAAGAGGCTTGCCGCGTGGGAACCACTTTGGGGTATGCGGTAAATCTTTGTCTTGAGAAAATAAAATTTACCGATGCCTCATCCATCACGGTGAAATCAAAAGAGCTGGAACTTCCTATGCGTGAGTACCCGCCACTTGGCGAGGCTGAAAAGGCGATGAATGCAGCGAGGACGAAGTTTGCGGCGCTTAAAAATAGTGACTACATTACCATGCGCAATGCGGAGCTCGATATGTTCGGTGCTGAGAATATTTATTATTACTCAAAACAGGCCGCCGCGGGAATCAAAGGGGACGAAGAGCTTCCCTGCGAAATTCAGACTATTCTTATTCATGACACCCTCATCGTAGCGGTACAGGGTGAGCTGTTCGTTGAGTACGGTCTTGCCATACAAGCGGCTTCGCCGCATAAAAAGACCTTTGTTTTCGAGGTTTCTAACGGTTCGCTGCCCGGGTATATTTACACTCCCGAAGCAGGCGTGGAAGGCGGCTATGAGGTTGGGACCTCGATGTTTTCCGCCCAGGCAGGCGCAACCCTTCTTAATGGCATAAAGGGAATGTTTTAAATCCTCCTAGGAGCCTGTCGGGGGCTATCGGCGGAGACCGCCGGCTCCAGAATAAAATTTGCATCAGCTTTCAATCTTTGGAGCCGGCGGTCTCCGCCGGTGGTGACTTTCAGATTTCTTCCATTCGAACCAGCCGCCCTTCCTGGGCGGATTTGATGGCGGCGAAGGCTACGCGCGTGGCCAGCACCGTGTCGTCGATCCCGCACACGACTGGGCCTTCGCCCCGTATCTCATCGACAAAACGGTCCATCGCCCGGGCATGTCCGCGATCTGGTTCCGCAGTGAAAATTAAACGGCTGTCACCCTTTTCGGCCGCCTCCCGACAGGCGGCCTCTTTCTTCTTCAACCACCCCGTCAGCCCCAGCTCAGTTCCGATATCCGGATGGCGGTCGCCAAGGACGGGGAAGACTTTATGCGGCAAGGCACCCTCAATACCTGCGGTCCTATACTCGAGAAGATGCTGAATGACGACCGCACTCCCGTTTCCAAATAGCTCGTACGACTCCTTTGGGTAACCAAACGTTCCGTTCGACCCCATCATGATCGTCGCCATCTCGCCGGTTCGATAGCGGATCATCGTGGCATGGTTCAGCATGCCGCTTTCCATGGCCGTCACGCACTCCGGCTCAGCTTTAAGGAACCAATTACACATATCGGTGAAGTGAGTCATCTCAAACAGCATAGCCCCATGCGGGGCCTGGGCCTTATCAAACACCCAGGATTTCCAACTGTACCAGTCGTCATTGATTCGGACCGACATCCCGGCCACCCCATCCTCGGGCAAATCTTTTCGCTGTTCACCTTCCCGGTTAAACCGCCAAGGGCAGGGTTTCGGGTGTTCCATCTGCTGCCGGAAAATCCCGTGCGCCTCCAGCATGGCCGGTGCACTACGTCGGTTATGCCCGGCACAGAAGGGGACCTTCGATTCATGCAGGAGCTTCTGAATGGCGTACAGCTCCTCAAGCGTCTTGCCAATGGGCTTCTCGCAGTAGATCGGTTTCCCTGCCTCAACCGCAGCACGAATCACGGGAAGCCGCAGACTCTCCGTCGTGGCGATGCAAACGGCATCCACCTCCGGATCAGCGACCGCGGCCCGATAATCGGTCAAGGTCCGAACCTGATACTGCTGGCGCAACCCGGCGAGGGTCTCCTCGGAAACATCACAGCACACCTGCAGGTTCGCTTTAGCCGACCGGGCAAGATTTGGAATATGCTGACTCCTGGCAAACATGCCGCAACCAATCACGGCAAATCGAAGCTTCTCGTTTTTCACTTATGCCCTCATTTTTTCCACGTCATTACAAAATCGACCGTGGCGGCTGTCACCGGCTCGGTCGCACTGAACCGAACATGCGAATATTTCTTGAACGCAGATGAATAGGAATAAACCACTTCTGTTTCGTGAACGCCAGCCTTGATGTGAATATCCAGCGGCTTCGCCTCAATCCGAACCAGCGGCTTCCGCCCGATCTCGCCGATAGACGGCCCCACCAAAGCCACCCCCTCGGCACGGTCACCGTGAAAATGCCAGTCGAGCGTGTGCGGTGAGCCAAACAGAACCGTATCGCGACACACGATGTCCTGCCCCGGGTGAAGAAAGAACTCCCGAGTGTACCGGAGCATGTCGAGCGCATCAGGATAGGCTGGACAGAGATTCAGCCGAACCACGCCCGTGCCTGTTGACTCGTCCCAGTAAGCCCGCTCGATTTCCTCGCCGCGATAGTGGAACGAGGGGATCGACATGGGATACCCGATGTCTCCCACGGGCCCGCGCCCATCCACCAGCATGAGAGAGCGCGTCGAGCTCGATAGGCGGTATCCCCCGTCCGGTGTGGAAAGAACCGTCTGGTTCCCGAGGGCCAGGATGAAATGCCCCAGTCCATGCATCATGTCCATCCGGTCACAAGGCCCCTTCGCCTTGCGATAGGAAGTGTGGCCGCACCAGGGGCCACAGCGAAGCGACAGCGTCACGTCGGCCTGCGGATCATGGTAGTGAACCATCCCGCTATCTAGATAAACAGCCAATGGTGATTTCGGCGGCAGACTCGCTGCAGGTGCCACTGCGGGATCGTAAGTCAGCAGGCCCCAAATCGTGCCCAGATAGTAAGCCTGTTCCTGGGTTCCGTGCGTGAAAGCAAATTCAGGAACCTCAAGCGCGATCTTCTGTAAGCGAGCCGCACGGCCATCCTGGTGTGTCTTAGCCATGATATTGAGGAAGCCATTGGCCCCATAGGCCGGCACCGTGCCGTACGGCGAGGTGATCATGCTGAGTTCCTTCTCACGAACCACCGTCACCATATGACCAATGATCTTCTCAAATTGAGGTGCAATAAACAGATCCCGGTCCGTCAGGCCCAGGAGCGCCTCGCGGAAGTACATCAAGTCGTCGATATAGGCGAAGAGGAAACAATAGGAACTCGGAGGAATGGCGCCATCCGTGGACATGGCTTCGATCCCCCGTTGAACGCGCGGAATGGCATACGCAACCCAGCGCTCTGCCTCAGGAAAGACCCCCAGCAAATGAATGGCCGCCGTGGCAAAGCTCGATTGCGACCGCCAGCCATGATCCTGAATCACCGAGCCACCCCAGTAGTCACGATTCAGTAACGTCAGCCCGTAAAAGCGTTCACCCTGCAGTCGGAGCTTGGCTAGCAGGCGTTCACGCCGCTCATCACCCAGATGGTCTTTCAGGCTGTGATACGCCCACGCCAGCGCCCGCATATAGTTGGCCGCCCCCATATCGCCGTCATGGCTGTAGCCGTCTTCTTTTTGATTCCCCCAGTGCTCCAGCGCTACGGCGGTATCCACCGCCACCAAGGCCATACGCAAAGCCGCCGGATCGCCCTCCAAATGATGCAGCGCCAGCAGAAATAGAAGGTCATCCGGATTGAGACCACATTTAAAGAAATCCAACAGCTCACCAGCCTCCTCCTGAGGGAGGCTTGATATTTTGCCGCGAACCCATCCGAAAGTTCGGCGCAAGGGTTCCTTGTACAGACTGTGCGTCGACTCCAGCTTGGTGTGGAGCGCGGCCCAAAACGCAGGCTTCGCCCACGCCGCTGCCGGACACCGGTCCGACCAACCAGTCAAATCGGCAACCACCGGCTGCAAAACATCCTCGGGATCCTGCTCCAGCGTGGCGGACAGCCAGCGAATCGTCATCGGTCGATACGGTGTCAGTCGCAACTCCTGAACCCCCGCCTTGCGAACATCAAAAGCCATGCGACCGCGAAAACGGCGAGCCGCCATATCCTCCATCGACACACGCTGAAAGAACCACAGGCCAAGCTTCTGGCCATTCAGCTCGACCCAGTAGCTAGGCACAAGGGGCACATTCTTATTAAGCAAACTGAAATCCCATGGACCGGTTCGCTGGCCTTTATTGTGATGAAGATCAAGGTTAACGTAAAGCTCCTCCCAGTCGAAGGCGGAAGCGTCCACGATCACCGAAAGCTGGTATAACCCTCCGACCGGCGCCTCAAAGTGGAGACTCAGTCGCTGTTCGGCGTCCCGTGCAACCGGCACGACGCCTGACCCCTGATCCAGCAATAACTTTACATCAATTAATTTATTCATAATTTTCGCTTCACATCCTTCTTCAGCACAACATCAAGCTCATGACGCCAGCTCGTCACCTTCCCGGCCAAACTTGTATCGTGAATTCGATCCCGACATTCGTCCGGATCACTTCGCAAATCAAAAAACTGCTCCCCCCCATCCACGTGCCGAATATACTTTTCCTGCCCATCAGTCAGGCAGTCCCAAGCGTTCTCATAGAGAAGATGCAGATAGGGGCGCACCGAGGCCACCTCACCTCGAAGGAGCGGCAGAAGGCTCTTCCCGTCGACACTGGCCGGACAGGCCACCCCCGCCATATCCAACACCGTAGGCATAATGTCTTCCAGACAGACGGGCACCTCCACCGTCTGGTTAGACTTCAATCCCAAACTGGCAGGCCCCCGGATCAGGAAAGGAATCCTGGCCGAGCCTTCATACGGCAGATGCTTTCTCCAAAAATAGTGATCGCCTAAAGCTTTTTTATGACAATAAAAGCAAAACAGCTAGCTCGTATTCAAACTTGTAGGGTAATATTACTGAAAACCAGGGAGCGCAAGCAAGAGAGAAGTCAGGTCGTGGTGGGAGGGGCGCTATGCGCCGCGATGGGTGCAAAGATGGGCACCTGCCTGGTGGCTATCGCGGCGCGTAGCGCCCCTCCCACCAGAGGAGCATATACAAACGGTGTGCGGACTCTTCGACAATTCCCGATCACAGATCGGTGCTACATTGGGAGAGAATTCAGGAGTTCAAACCGCTTGCAGAGTCTTGAGCCTCGAAAGTCACCACCGGCGGAGACCGCCGGCTCCAAATATTTTTATCCTGGAGCCGACGGTCTCCGCCGGTGGCCTTAGGCTGCCAGCCCCTCCGCAGAGGGGCTAGGGGTGGGGCTCGCCCCAATAGGCCTCAGCGCAGAGAATAGACTGTCCCCGGCGACGTCGGATATTCGTAGGCACCCATATCCACAATTCGCATCTCTACCCTTTTTTTGCCCGCCAGATCCACCGCATTGGCTGTCATCCACGCAAGATTCGTCCCTGCGTTGATACAGGGCGACCCACTGGCGAGTGAGTAATCGCGCGCCGCTGGGTTTTTGAACTGAGCGACAACGGCAATATTGCTTACTCCCGCCATGGCGAATTCAAGACAGGAATAACTCACCGAGGGGGTCCCTCCGAAACTCACGGGAATCCCATCCTGATAAATGTTGTCCCGAACAATCGAATTAACAATGACTGAGGAGCTCAAGAGTGCCTGGACCGCGCCACCAGACGTGCCCGCGCTTGTGTTGCTAATTACCGTGCAATTCTCCATGATGGCGGCGTTAAGCGAGACCCCGCCGCCGTTAGTCGCCTGATTCTGCGCGACCAGACAATTACGGAGGGTACCCCCGCTCAAAAACGCCCCCCCGCCCGCGCTCGCCTGGGCCGCCGTGCCATTGGCACGATTGCTCTGAATCAGACAATGCGTCACCAACCCCGCGCCTGTGACATATACGCCGCCCCCATGTTCAGCTACGCTGCTACCGTAGATCATGCAGTTTGAGACCAGGCCATTGATCATATAGGCCCCACCCCCCCCGCCCGTACTTCCCCCGCCGGGCACATTACCGTTGGTGATCACACAGTCGGCTACGGTGCCATAAGATAGATACACACACCCGCCCTGTTCTGCATTGTAGCCGCGGGAGAGGGTCAATCCCTGCACCATGGCTCCGGGATCTTGCAGGTAGAAGCAGCGTACCGCTCCGCCCCCATCCACCGTGGTCCCGAGCGACCCATTCACGCTGCGCACTGTGATCGCTTCGGCCAGCGTCACCTGTTGCGTAAGGGAATAGAACCCATTCGATACCAGCACCACGGTGCCTGCCACCGCCTCATTCACGGCGTCAAGAATGTTGCTCGCGGCGGTCGCCCAGTTCGTGTAGGGGAACGTCGAGGTGTTAAACCCCGCCCGGGCGACATAACAGGTGGGCGCCGAGATCTTCAGGTTCTGAGTGTTCTGCGCCACCTCGCCCACCGCATTGGACACGAGCAACGTCACGGTGGGCGTACCCGGCCCATAGTTGTTGGTGACCGCCTGCTTGTCGTTACCCTCCAAATCGATCACGGCGCCATTGGTGAAACTCCAACGGTAATACAGTCCGGAGGTGTTCGCTCCCACCACGCTCGCCTCCAGCGCGACGGGCAGCGGCGACAGGCCGCGGGTTGGACTGGCCATGATCGAGCACGTCAGGGCTCCGAGCGTCAGTTCGTAGGCCCCCAAGTCCACACGCCCATTGCTAACCCTGGGATTTCCTGCCAGGTCCTTCTCCCCAGCCACCGTCCAGCTTAGGTTGGACCCCGCGTCAATGCAGGGCGACGAGCCTGCCAAATTGAAATTAAAGGCCGCAGGATCCATGAACAGGGCATTCGTACACAGGTTACTTTCGCCGGGCCAGGGGAACTCCGTGTCGCAATAGGTGATTACGGGGGTTGCCGCACTAAAGCCAGTGGGGGCCATAACCGTGTAGATATTGTCGCGGATGATGGAATTGACAATGATCGAGCCATTTGCCACAGCCACGGCTCCATTGCTTGGCCCCCCTGGGCCATAGTTTCCGGCTACCGTACAGTTCTCCATTCGTGCACCGATGGCCAGATTGGCTCCCGCCACTGTTGCAGAACAGTAGTTACTGTAGATCAGCGAGTTCCGAACCGTTCCCCCCGTGTCGACGGAGATGCCGACTCCCTGCCCCGCAGTGGCGCTGGTACAATAGTTGTCTTTGATCGTACAGTGGGTTACCAGACCGTTACCTGCCAGACGGACACCTGTTCCCGCCGATGTATTGTTGTTCCCGTTCGCATCCACCAGGCAGTTCGAGAGTGTGCCATCGATCACATAGGCCCCGGCGCCACCGCCCGTGCTGCCGCCGCCGTTCAACTGGCCTGCGGTCGTCCGCGCCTCGCGCAGCGTTCCGGTCCGTATATAGACGCATCCTCCCGACCCGTTGCGACCAACGGGATTCTTCAGGGTTACCCGCTCGACAACGGCGGACGGGTTATCCAAGAACAGACAACGATAGCCGCCGCCGACGATGAAGGTGGACGCCATTCCGTTCACGCTGGTGAGCGTAATGGCGTCGGATATCGTCAAATCTTTCATGGTGTTGGTATAATTCCCATTGGTCAGAAGCACAGTCGCCCCGGCTACGGCGGCATCGACCGCTGCCTGGACATTGGTGGCGGCGGTGGCCCAGTCGGCATAGGGGTAAATCTGCGTTCCGGCCCGCGAGACGTAGCAGGTCGGCGCCGAGATCTTCAGCAGTTGAGAATCCTGGGCCACCTCACCAGCCTGATTGGAGACCACCAAGGTGACAGTGAACAGACCCCCTGCCGGATAGATCCGGGAGACCGTCTGCGCGCCAAGTCCCTCTTGATCGATAACCGCGTTATTGGTGTACGACCACCGGTAGTATAGGCCGTTGGTGTTCGAGCCGTAGGTCTTGGCGGTTAAGGTTACATTCAACGGCGCCAAACCACGCTCCGGTGACGCCGCTACGGAGCAGGTCAACGCCCCAAGAGTGTATTCGTACGCACCCATGTCGCATTGACTATTCCCCACCCGCGGATTGCCCGCCAGGTCGGTAGTGCCCGTCGTCCAACTTCCATTGGTTCCCGCGTCAAGGCACGGCGAACCGGGCGACAAGGAATAGTTCGTCGCTGCCGGATCCCAAAATATCGGGTTCGTGCAGACATTGCCCGTGCCGGTATAGGGAAACTCCAGGCAAGAGTAAGTGATAGCAGGGCTGGCAACGAAGTTCGTCGGTGCGGAGAGCAGGTAGATATTGTCGCGTATGATCGAGTTGGCAATGACGGCCGAGCCCACATTGACGGCGCTGGTCTTCAGGCTCGTGTTGGCCGTGACGGTACAGTTCTGCATTACAGCCCCGCCGCTGAGATAGACGGCCCCGCAAGTCGTCACGTCCGACAAGTTGCGGAAGATCAGACAGTTCCGAAACGTGCCCCCTGCCGCAGCATGGGCGCCACTGCCTACAGCGCCTGCGTAATTTCCCGTGATCCGACAATGCGTCACCAAAGCACTGGCACCACCCAGACGAATACCCCCCCCGGGCGGATTGCCGTTGGCGGTGTTATATCCAATGAGGCAGTTCGAGACTGTACCGCTCACCAGAAACACACCGGCGCCCCCCTCCGTGACCCCGTTGCCTGCGCCGACAGAGATCGTATTACTGGTGATGACGCAATTCGCAACCAAGCCCGCGTAACACAACACGCCTGCGCCTTGGGTGTTTGGTGATGCCGTACGCCCTCGGGTGATCGTGAACCCATCCACCACCGCATTGGCATTACTCGTCATCAGGCACCGGACGGTATTACTGCCATCGATGACGGTCGCCGCCGCACCGTTGAGGCTGCGCACCGTGATGGCATTGGCGATCTGAATGGTCGCGCCGAGCGAATACACCCCATTGGATACCAGCACCAAAACAGAATCCGTCTGCGCCACCGCCTTGTTGATGGTCTTGAACGGTTGCGCCCAGCTCAACCCATCATTCGCACCGGTATCCACCCCATTCGTCGCCACATAGTACGTGGTAGCGGCACCACAGGACATGGCAAACGCCGCAAATATCGCTATACAGCTGAGTTTCTTCATGAATCCCTCCCCTTTTAACTAATATTTAATCTTGTAGAATGACAGTACCATAAATCAGGAAACATGAGCAAGCTTTAATTATGGCCCTGTGCGAGCAATTTCCTCGGAGCGAAACGTGTAAACGTTCCGGAAATGTTGGAATTTCTTGTGGGAGGGGCGCTACGCGCCGCAATGGCTCAAAGCTGAGCACCCGTCTGGAGTCTATCGCGGCGCGTAGCGCCCCTCCCACAGGAAAGCGCATATAAACTGTGTGCGGAATCTTCGAGGATTCCCGATCACAGATCGGTGCTACATTAGTCCCTTACGACTTGAATCAATCGAATTTTGATAAGGATTTGTTCGTAATCGTAATCTTGATCGTAATCGTAATCTCCTCTGGGTTGCTTAGCATTGGGCTGAAGGACAAGGATTACGATTATGATTAAGACTTGGTTCCGGCTAAGCCGGGTTAGGAGAGGATTAAAAAAGTCAGAAGTCATTTTTTTGAAAGTTGACTTGGTCGGTTGACCTGATAGCATGGTTGTATGAAAAGCATGATCATTTCAGAGTTCAAGGCTAAGTGCATTGGCGTTCTCAAGGCAGCGCAACATGACGGAGAATCCATTACCATCACTTGGCATGGCCACCCCATTGCCCTGGTGGAGCCGATTCTGGATAAGGCTTCGCCCCGGAAACTTGGCGCCCTTAAAGGGATGATGCAAATCAAAGGCGACATTGTCCACGCTGACTCAACCGCCGATTGGGAGATAGACCAGTGAATCTGCTTCTGGATACACACGTCTGGATTTGGTCGCAGGAATCGCCTGAGGAATGCGGCCCCCTGACGCTGGATCATTTGGCCGATCATGCCAATTCCCTTTATGTGGCCACCGTTTCGACGCTGGAAATTGCCCGCCTGCTTGATAGCGGGGGTCTTGCGTTGCGCGGCTCGCTTCAGTCATGGGTTCGGCGCACTACAGATCTACTGCGAAGCCAGACTGTAGAGATGTCACATGACATAGCGATCACATCATATACCCTGCCAGAGCCATTCCACAGGGATCCGGCTGATCGCATTCTGGTAGCCACAGCAAAACGGCTCGCACTTACGCTGGTTACCGCCGATGAACGTATCCTAGCCTACCCCCACGTCCGCACGCTTAATGCACGAAAATAAGCCGGGCTATTGCTTACCAAGAAATTCCGATCACAGATCGGTGCTACATTGAGAGAGAATTCAGGAGTCAGAATCCTTGATTCCTGTCTCTCTAAGATCTCCAATGCACCCTGTATTCACGCGGCTCAGCAAGTTTCGCCCTCCAGAAGATATTCCCGATAAGGTGGAGGTGAATCTTCTGGAAGGCGAACCTTGTTGAGCCGCGTGGGCAGGGCGAAACAGGCGAGACCCTTGTGGCCGGAACGAAATGTAGCACCGCACTGTGTGCGGACTCTTCGCGACAATTCCCGATCACAGATCGGTGCTACATTGGGAGAATTCAGGAGTCAGAATTCAGAAGCCAGAACCCACCCCTAGCCCCTCCGAGGAGGGGATCCATCAAGGGAGATTGAATCCCAATGAGATCCCCACCTCGGAGGGGCTAGGGGTGGGTTCTGGCGTCTGAATTCTGACTCCTGA
>JBBQNS010000023.1:0-37742 GCA_038330175.1 Kiritimatiellia bacterium | reverse complement strand
GGGGGAGCAGGGTGCATTCCGGGAGCAGATTAACCCGCAGCAGATCGGTGATTCGCTCCGCATCGGCACGGTCATTTTTCTTCTTGGCGGCGGTAATGGCCTTGAGCATTTCGGGATGGGCAACTTTCAGGTGAACCGCATACGGAAGGAGAAAGTCATACACCCAACCTATGAAGATGGTCGCTTCCATGGCTCCCACCAGTGGGCCCGGCAAGCTTACCGCCCATTCGTGAAGCGATTTCCGGTCCGCATTCACCATACCCTGGTCAACAAGACGGCCCTCAACGGTTATGACACAATAGGCAATCATCTTCTTGTGAATGTCCAGCCCAATAAAGTACTGTGCGCTCATAGAGACCTCCTTGTGGTGTATTCTGGGCGAGCCTGTTCTCCACCCAACTTTGCTTAATGCATTATACCCACCTGGAGGTTTCTTCGTTTTCCCTTACTTATGCATTCAAACAGGTTTATTGACTGGTTGGGCGTGATTAATCACCGTATAAAATAGGATTATGAATGTTGCCAAACGCAATAGACCTGCAATTGTAATTTTTGTGAATGCTAACGTCTAATCTAGTTTTTAGTTCGTTCTCGATGTCGATCATTGAAATATTGTTTCTGTAAAAAATATGCTCAGTTGGATTGATAAATGTGAATTCAAATCCGTAAGGAAAAATTTGTTTTGAATCATTTTGTTCTTCATATCGATATACAAGTGTTGGATATGAATGATCATAATTTGGATTTGTTGTGAATATCCTGGTTGGCTGGCCAAATATATCGCTAACCATGATTGGAGTTATGTAAAATTTACTATCTTTGTATATGCCTATTACCATTTGTCTTTTTGTTGTGTTTCCTTTGCTATATATATTAATCCGATACGGCATTGATTCATCTATTTGTCTATTATAATATTTAGCGAAAGCAACTTGACTAACTCCATTTTTTTCATCAAATTTCCAAAACGATTCAGGTATATAAAAATATTTTTTTGATAAATTAACTATGTCAGCAGTATCCTCTGAGGAGGAGATTATCTTTAGATTATTCAATAAACCCATAGGTGTTAATGATGTGTTAATCTTCTGAATTTGCTCATTCGAGCAGGCCTCTCCAGGAAAAAACTGATTAAATGTGATTATTTGAACAAATATAATTAACAATATCACATTGTTTAAGTCTGCGTTTGGTTTCACATCAGTCTCCCTTGAATTACTCATTTCGCCCAACGCCCGAGTTCAACCACACCCAGTACTCCTGGCGTGGGAGGTGCGCAGCAGCTCCCATGACAGGAGCGCTCGCGCTCGGGCGAGCGTGGGTGTTGGGTGTAACGACTGGTTCGGCCATTTATTTACGGTTCAATAACTATCGGAGTTCCAACTTTAACAACTGCTATGATTTGTTCGATTTCAGAGTTCGTCAATGCCATGCAACCAGCAGTCCAGTCAAAGGCGCTATGAAAACGACCAATGAATCCGAGCCCATTCCTTAGGCCATGAATCATTATATCGCTGCCAGGATTCACTCCTTTAGTTTGAGAGAGTACCTTCTGAGTCGGAGTAGGGTATGAAATTTTGAGGGCTCGATGAAATGAACTATCATACTTAAGTTGTACAATCGAATACTCACCCTCTGGCGTCATCAGATCACCCTCCTGCATTTTGGCGCCAACAGGACAGCGACCCAGCGCAATTGTGAAGACTTTTATGACGGCACGACCGTCCATTAAGGTAAGCGTCCTGTGACTCTTATTAACAAGAATTCGCGTGACGCGCTGTGATGATGGAAGAGAACTCGTAGGCCAGTTAGCATAGCCCAAAAGGGATATTACCAGCACAAGGATTCCAGTGAGTACTTTGTTCTTCAATAATGGCATTCTATTGCTAAAGACAAAACAGTAATACACGACGCCGCGATTCTTACAGCCGATACGGGGATACAGCTTTCCCGCGCCTACGCGTAAGCGGGTTCGACGGGACGCGACACGCTGTTCGCGCTCCAGTAACACCGCTGCTCTACCCTACCAGGGCAATCCCGCCCAGTGGCAATCGGCGCGCGCCAGCCCCGAGCCCATTCTTCAAGACAAAAGGTTAATCGGGTTGCGCCGAACAAGATATTAGCTGGACGAAATCGCCCAGCTAATACTCAGAAAAGTGATTTTAACTATAAAAGCAAAATTCATGCCCGGTTTATCGCTTGCACCATGCAAAGCAAAAAACGTTCAAAAATCCAGTGGGCTTTTTGCTTCTTTTGCAGTTTTGCTCGGTATACAGTGGGTATAGATCATCGTTGTTCTCACATCGGCGTGTCCCAGCATTGTTTGAATCGTCCGGATGTCGTAATTAGCCTGTAAAAGGTGCGTGGCAAAACCGTGCCGGAAACTATGCATTTTTACTCGTTTAGTGAGTTTTGCAATCCTTGCCGCCTTTTTCAACGCCTCCTGGACCTGCGATTCATGCATATGATATCGTCGGCGCTCTATTGTGCCTGGTATCGGGGTCAGCCCCTTTTGCGGAAAAAACCATTGCCAGATGAAATCCTTGGCAGCAGCTGGATACTTTTTTTCGAGAGAGTCGACAAGAAATACTCCTGCGTAGCCTGCCGCCAGATCCTTGTCATGAAGTTCGCTCACCATCTCCAATTGGGTTTTTAATTTCGGGATGAGCCTCTGAGGAAGAGGAACGGTTCGGTCTTTGTCGCCTTTGCCATGTACTGTCAGTATTCCGTCTTCAAAATTGAAATTTTGCACTCGAAGGCCGAGACATTCGAAAAGACGAAGACCGCAACCATAAAGCAGGCTGACAATGATATCGAATGGATATTCGATATGACTTATAATTGTGTCAACTTCCGAGCGGGAAAGAACTACCGGTATATATTTTGATTTTTTTTTGCGCGAGGAACATCGCGTTGATCGCCAAAGTCCTTCTTGAGGACATGCCGGAAAAGAAACAGCAGCGCATTAAAAGCCTGGTTCTGAGTTGAGGAGGCCACGCGTTGTTTAACCGCCAAATGGGTGAGATATTCCTTCACATCAAGGGAAGAGAGCACTTCCGGGGGCTTGTCGGTTAAATAGCGCTGAAATTTGCGTCCCCAATCCGCATACGTTTTAAGCGTCTTTCGGGAATAGTGCCTGACCTTGATCTCTGCGGCGAGTGTTTCGATGACTTGATCCCAAGCTGGTGATTTTGATTTTTCCAGACAACGCCATTCATTATAGCGCTTTCCACCGAGTGGATGAAATGAAGGGAACGGTTCAGCAGCGGCTAATGCCCGCACAGCCGGGAGCCCAATGTCCCCGGTAACAGCACTCTTGGCAACTCCCGCCTTGGCTGGGTGGTTCAGGCGAGCAGAGGGGAGATTTTTTCCCTCTGCCGATCCTGACGGGGGGGCAATTTGCCGGTTGCTGCGATTCGAAAAAGAGGGAAACCGCGTGTGCGGCCTGAATGCATTGTTGAGGAGTTTGTCTTTTGGACTTCAGCTTTTCAATGAACAAACGAACCTGCTCGGGTTTGGTCTCGAGAGGTGAATATTTTCTACAAAAATCTAGAAAATATCGAAGCCATTTCTTGTAATAGACATGGAAGGATTCATGAACCGCTCGTTGTTTTAAGGTTTCATTAAACCGGTCTAAAACATCTTCTGGAATCGCCTGCATATCCATTAATATTTGGTGTCAGGAAATAAGTGTTTTTGATGGCTATTTATATAATTTATCGAATTTTTTGCAATCCATTGCCGGGTTGCATGTCAATCAAAAATCAAGAAATAGCACAAAACAGGGGAAGAACTGCCCTTGACTGTAGGCTCGTCAACCTCTTTCGACACCAAGGTGATTCTTGGCGTTGCAAGTGGAAAGCAGACCGAGACTCCCGTTCGGGTCGTGGGTTTCGAGTCCGGTGGCGTGAACTACCTGATTGCGACCGACCGTTTCGACCTGACCGCAGAGCAGGTAATGCTCGCGTACAAACTTCGCTGGCATATCGAGACGTTTTTCGGCTGGTGGAAAAAGCATCTGCACATTTACCACCTGTTTGCCAGGAGTAAAAACGGCATGCTGGTTCAGATTTTGTCCGGCCTGATTACCTCTCTGCTGTTGGCGATCTACTGCCATGAAAACTATGGTGTCAAAGAAGATTATGTTTCTGTTTCATTTCCCCATAGACTAAGGTCGAAAAATCACGAATAGCCCCACCGCTGGTATACATCCATTGTTTATAATCTGGGGCCTTTGAGGGACCTTCAACAATTCCGACTATTGCATAGGGAACCCTTTCGCCGTTCTTACCGCGTGGCACCAATATCCCCATGTCGCCGATGAGTTGCGCTGTGCTTCCGGTCTTATTATAGACCAAGGTGTCGCTAGGCAGTTCCGTGCCGCAAAAAATCCGATCACGCCCCGGAAGAGACATCAACCGAAGCATTTCTTTGGAATACGGCAACTGAGAGTGCCAAAGTGCTTTGAGAAATTGGATGTACTCTGATGGTTGCGCGCTGTTTCTATAGGTTCGCCCGCCGGGAGGGATGTATTCCTGGATTTTGACCTGCGTAAAGACTTGCCTGTATTCCTTTTTTAAAATGGCCTCGCATCGTGCCGGTCCGCCGACTTGGCGGATTAACCAATTGGTCGCCTCATTGCTGCTGTGCTGGATCATGGCCTCCATCATGTGGCGATGCTGAGGGGTATACGGCAATTTGCCTTTTTCGACCTGGTGAAAAAAAGCCAGGGCAACAAAGGGTTTGATCATACTTGCCGCCTGAAAGGGACGATACGGATTAACACTGACCACATAGGTGTTATTGGTGAGATCATACACCACCCAAGCTGTCCTTTCTTTGTGTTGTATTCTGCCTTTCTGTCTTTGATCCTGCATAAAAGCATCCATCCTGCTGTTCAACCCCGCCAAGGAACCGGTGGTAAGGAGTTGTAATCCTGACGGCTTCTGTCGCGTTGTCTTCGTGCTCTCCTCTTTGGCGGTAATGCCGGTTTGCAGCGCAGCTGTTTGCTGGTATGCAGCGGCCACAACAAGGGTCTGGGCGGGGATTATCCGGAAACCTAGCCGGTCAGAGGGTCTGCGTTTTCCGCTGAGGAGGCCGGAGTCGACAGGGACATTCGGTCGAGGGACGGCAGAAATGATCGATGGGGTGATTTTCTTTTTTCTCAGCAGAGCCGCGTGTTGCTTGACGGACCGAAGTGCTGCAGATCTGCTCCCCCAGCAGCGATAAACGATGGCAAAATTTTGCGAATCAACTTTTTCAATAAACAGCTGCGCGCTGACTTGAGCGCCGAGAGAATTTTTGATGGCGGGAAAATCCTTATTAAGGACTGCAAGGTTCGGCCCCCTGGTGTAGCTGACATTATAGAGACTCTGGTAGCCCTTGCTGGTCGTTGGATGAGCCGACTTGAGACCGGCTCGCCGCAGTTGCTGCGTTTGCTTTTCGGCCGTCTTCTTTGCCTGCTCCAGCGTCCCATTCAAAGTCCAGACAACTCCATATTCTTGGCCCCGCCCAACAATCTTCAGTTGGCTGTCGTTGGTCAGCGCAAGAGGAGCTGCCAGCTTTTTTCGGTAATCGAGGACACTTTGGATGTCTGCATCCCAAGTATACGCCACATCATAGCGCTGGGAGGGAGCCGCGTCGGCGAGAGTCGCCTGGAAAAGGACAAGCAGAACGAAAACAAGTAGAAAATTAAATAATTTCAAGATAGTAAATACCCGCTGAATTTTTATGATTCTTGGTACTAACCTGACCAGCCCAACCCACAAATGGTCGCTACAAAGAAGTGGTGCGAGAAACCAAGATCTTATCTATACGGTTATTATCCATATCAACAACCTCAAAACGATACCCATGTTCCTCAAAATGGTCTGTTTCTTTGGGGATACGACCCAGCATATGAATAATATAACCTCCCAACGTATGGAAGGTGTTACTTTTTTCACCGGGAAGATCCTGCTTGATCTCAAGCAGTATTTTTACCCGTTCGATGGCAACCCCCCCGTCGACCAGCCATGATCCGTCTTCTCTTCGGATGAACTCCTGATCTTCGGAAAGATGGGAGGAAGGCACGGCTCCGACAATGGCGGTCAACACGTCGGTCAGGGTCACAAAGCCTTGAATGTCGCCATATTCATCAACAATGAGGGCGCATTGCAGATATTCTTTACGGAATTTATCCAGCAATTGGATGGTGGTGACATATTCAGGCACATACAGAGGTTGGCGAAGATGTTGTTCAATCGCCAAGGGCTCACAGGCCAGAGCGTTTTTCAGCAGGTCTGCGGTACGCAACAAGCCAACCACATCTTCCAAGCCACCACGACAGGCAATGATCCGCGAGAAAGGGCAATGGGCGAGGTATCCACGAATCTCCGCTTCCGACTTGCTTAAATCAAGAACCTGAATATCCTGGCGATGGGTCATAATCGCCACAACGGGCTGCTCGTCAAGGCGGAGTACATTGGAGACCAAAACCTGCTCGCTTTCGTGAAAGACACCGGCCGCCGCACCCTGTTCCATCAACAGCTTGATTTCCTCATTGGTCACTGACGATTTTTCCCTGCTGCCGGCACCCGTCAACCGCAGGAGCAAACTCGATGACGTTGAAAAAAACCACACCAGGGGTTTTGCCAAACGCGCCAGCATCTTCATCGGACGTGCAACCAAAGAAGCCGTTTTTTCAGGTTCCAGGAGCCCCAAGTGTTTGGGGACCAATTCTCCGACCACCACAGAAAAATACGTCAACGCTATGACCACCAAGGTCAGGGCTATGGGCTTGGCATACGGTTGCACGACGGGCAAAGTACCCAACCAGGCAGTGAGGGGTTCGGCCAGGGCATTTTCGCCAATGGCGCCGCTCAATATCCCCACCATCGTGATACCGACTTGAACGGTGGACAGAAAAGCTGTCGGATTATTTTTTAAAGCGAGCGCTGAATTGGCGCCACGCCTGCCGTCATTTGCAAGTTTTTGCAGGCGGGCATCCCGCGAAGAGATTACGGCTATTTCTGACATGGCAAAAAAGCCATTCAGCAAAATAAGCGACAAAAGTAAGGCTAGGTCCATTGAGAATCTGGTTTCGTTGCTGATATTGAGGCGTTCAAAGGGCGACACCCGGCATAGAGGGCTATCCGCCCCCACAGGGATGTGATCGAAAATGCTGTTTGAGGGACGATAAGAAACAAATACCACATCCTCTTGGAATCAGTCCGTCAAAATTCAATTTCGACAAAAAAAGAACGTCATAAGTAAAAATAAAAGTATTGCCTTTAAAAAGCTAGGGGATAATTCCGAGGATCGATTGAGCAAGTTGCTGCGCATCGAAGCTCGACGGTTGATCGATAACTGCCACAACGGGAGATCCTAGATCCTAACGGGCATTGGTCCCATGACCGCTGTGGCCGTCAGGGGGATCGACAGCAGGGCAGGCACTCGTGTGGTAACCGCACATGTGCCTAGCCCCGCTTTGCTGAAGCTAAGGGCCTGTTCGCAAATAATTAGGACATCTTGCATCGCATCTTCGGGCCATTTTTGGCTGCGGCTCAAGCGCAAAATCCTCGACGTAGCACTGCTACGCCTGCGGTTTGGCGCTGGTCGCCACAACCAAATCTGACCCAAGTCTGAGCGCAATTTTGTCCAAGTTATTTGTGAACAGGCCCTAAGAAAAGAGATGACAAGGAGCCACTAGAACTTCCAGGTCAACCCGCCTGTAAGCAGTTGGGCATTTTGATCGTCTGCGAGAGTCGTTGAGAATTGCAGCGACAACACCAGGTTTTCGGTGTAGGCGGCCGTGAGGCCAAGGCTGGCCCGGACCATAGTGTCAGCCGGCTCGGCTGAGAACACGGTAAAGGACGCGCCGGGATACTTAACGAAGTGTGAGGTCAGGGCCATGGCGTCATCCTGGAACTGGTGCGCTACATCTACGGTCGCACTGGGCTGGACCAGCCAGTTGTCCCTTTGCACCCGGCCGGTCAGTCGCAGGCCCAGTGAGGAGGTCAACGACTCGGCACTTTCGTCGTTTGCCCGTACGGCAAAATCGTCATCCCCGCGTTCACTGAAGCCGTCCTGGTCCAGATGCTGATAGTCGATGGCCACAACCGGCCCCAAACGGACCGAACCCAGGACAAAGTCGTACCCGCCCGACAGTGAGGCCTCCCAAACTCCGGAGTTGAAATCGCTGGTAGTGCGAGTGGTCCCCGTAGCGGTGGCGATACGGCGGTCGGCGCTGTTGTCGAGGCTGGTGTAGCCGATTGAGCCGTCGAAGTGGAACCCGTCAAGGAGCATGCCGCCGTAGACGCCGAGAGAGGCACCGTCGATCTGGCCGTCGTTGGCTGAATCATCCCAGGAAAGAGTGCCGCTGTCGTATCCCGCAGCCACGCCGGCCCGGACCCGAGAGCCGAATTGCCGATCCATGCCGAAGACAACCCCGCCGGCCTGGAGGGTGTAGCCGACCACACCGTTTTCAGCGTTGCGATCCAGCCAATCCCCCATCCCCTGCCCCCAGAGGCTCCACAGGGGTTCTTCAGGGGTATCAGTCGGTACGGAAGCAAGCAATGCACTCTCCTGCTGCCGCAGCGCGACCCTTCGGTTAAAGGCGCCGGCAATCTCCAGGCCCGAGGGCGCAAAGGCGGTGTACATCTCCGGATTCAATGCGGCCAAGGCGGCGGTGATCTGGGCAGGGGAAGTGGCCCAATCCATGGTGGCGAGCAGCTCGGCCATGGAACCCTGGGCGTTGGGCAGGATGGTATCCAGGGCCGAGCCCACAGCCCATTGATTGCTGGTGCGGGCAAAATCGGCGTAAGGCATGCGGGCAAGAATCAGTTCCAGGGCGTCCCCCTGGTTGATCTGCTGCACACTGAGGACGACGGAACTGAGATCAATGGCCACCGACGAGAAGCTGCCGTTGACGCCGTCGGTGGCGGTGAGGATCTGCCAACTGGTTCCATTGGCATAGAGTCCCGGTTCCAGGGTGGCGAGGAGTTGCGCCCCTGCATCGATGGCAACCTGGCCGGTGACCTGGAGGAGATCGGCTCTGCCGTCGGCGGCCAATTCAGCGACGAAGGTGCTGCCCGAGGCAAAGGTGACATCGCCCGTCACGGTCTGCGTGCCGATGGAGTGCCCCGGCGAGACGGTGCCGTAAACCATCATATTGCCGGTGATTATACCGTTGCCGCTCAAGGTGGCACCGCTGGCCACGGTCAGCAGCGAAGTGTTCAGGCTGCCGTCGATCGAGAGATTGCCCTGATAAATCGTCGTCGTGCCGGTTGAGAAATCCCAGGTCCCGGTCAATGTCGTGCTCCCGCCGTAAATGCCGAGATTTTCAAAATTGAGATAGTTGCTCGCGTTCACCGCACCCATAGTATCGAAGCCCAACAGGTCATTGCCAACTCCACCGTCGGCCGTCCCGCTCAAAGACGAACCGCCGACTTGGATGAAGGTATCGTTGCCGTCGTTGAATTTGAGGGAACCATCAAGGACGCCCGCCAAGGTAACGGTATCGTGGTCGGTGCTGAGGTCGATGGCGCCGGTGATGACGGAACCGGCAAAAAGGTTGACCGTGGTCGGCGCATTAGTGGCGACAATGGCAGAGTCGGTGGTCAGGCCGGAGAGATTACTCACCTGGCCGGAGACGTTGATGGTCGCGGATTGGCCCGTGCCGGATGCAACCTCGATGCCTGCGTAGCCGCCCTGAACAAGGCTCTGCGCACCGACATTGATGGTTGTGGATTGCCCGCCATCGTTAACAGCATATATGCCAGCCCTGCTTGTCCCCGTCACCGCCCCGCTTGTGGTTATCGAGAGCGCGCCGCTGCCGGCATTGTACGCGTGGATGCCGTCCAAACCGCCAGTTACCTCCGCCGCCGAAATCGTCAGGTCGCCACCGAAATTGCTTGCCAAGACGCCGTAGTTGCTTGCCCCCGTCACCGCACCGCTTGCAGTTATCGAGAGAGCGCCGCTGCCGGCATTCCATGCCTGGATGCCTTCTAAACCGCCGATTACATCGGCCACCGAAATGATTAGGCCGGTACCGTAATTGTTTGCCCGGATGCCGTAGTAGTTGCTTGCCCCTGTCACCGCTCCGCTTGCGGTTATCAAGAGAGCGCCGCTGCCGGCATTCCATGCGTGGATGCCGTCCAAACCGCCAGTTACTTCTGCCGCCGAAATCGTCAGGTCACTACCGAAATTGCTTGCCGAGATGCCGAAGTCGCTTGTCCCCGTCACCGCCCCGCTTGCGGTAATCGAGAGAGCGCCGCTGCCGTCATTGCGTGCCCAGATGCCGTCGGAACCGCCGGTCACCTCGGCCGCCGAAATCGTCAGGTCGGTACCGGTACCGTTATTCCTTGCGTAGATGCCGTGGCTGGTTATCCCCGGCAGCGCGAGTGTTCCTGTCACCGCGCCGCTTGCGGTTATCGAAAGAGCGCCACTGCCATAATTAGCTGCCCAGATGCCGTCGGAACCGCCGGTCACCTCGGCCGCCGAAATCGTCAGGTCGCTACCGGTTGTAGAATTTTTTGCGGAGATGCCGCGGCTGAGTATCCCCGTTGCTGTCACCGCGCCGCTTGCGGTTATCGAGAGCGCACCGCTGCCGGCATTCAATGCGTGGATGCCAGACAAACTGCCGGTTACCTCGGCCGCCGTGAGGGTCAGGTCGGTACCTGAATTATTGGCATAGATGCCGAAGCGGCGTGTCCCCGTGACCGGCCCGCTTGCGGTTATCGAAAGAGTGCCGTCGCCTAGATTATTTGCGAAGATGCCAGCATAGCCGCCGGTGACACCTGCCGTCGAAATGGTCAGGTCAGTACTGTTGGAGGAATTTCTTGCGTAAATGCCTATGGCGTATTTACCCGTTCCCGTTGCACTGACGCTGCTGCTTGCGGTTATCGAGAGGGCTTCGTTGCCATAATTTTTGGCGTAAATGCCCATGGCCAAATCTCCATTCCCCGTCGAAGTGACCGTGCCACTTGTGGTAATCCACAGATGGCCGCTGCCGGAATTGGTGGCTAAGATGCCCTTGTCACCGCCAGATACGTCTGCCGCCGTGAGGGTTAGGTCGGTACCAAAATTATTGGCCCAGATACCCATTCCATATGCTCCGCCGGTGACCGTGTCGGTCGCGGTAATCGAAAGGCTGGAGGTGCCTTGATTGGTCGTAACGATGCCGTGAGCACCGCCGGTGACTTGAGCCGCCGTGATGATCAGATCGGTACCGGCGTTGTTTGCCAAGATACCTGTATCGGAGGTCCCTTCAATTGGGCCAGTCGAGGTAATCCAGAGATGGCCGCTGCCGGAATTATTTGCGTTGATGCCATCGTCTCCACCCGAGACATTCGCGGCTGATATATTCAGGTCATTCCCTGGAGCGCGATTGTCTGCCCAAATACCAATGCCAACACCTGCGTTATTCGTCCCAGTGACCGTACCCGTTGTGGTAATCGAAAGATCAGCGGTGCCGTCATTGATAGCGACAATGCCATCCTCAAAACCGGTAATCGTTGCCATGTGATTATCAGTGAAGGTGAGGCCGCCACCAGTGGAAGTCAGGTTGAACGCATCGCCAGTGGAATTGTTAATTCCGAAATCCGAGGTTGTCGTCACTGTCAGGGGCTGAGCAATGTCGATAATGACGGTTGCATCAACGCCCGGATTTGCAGCGCCTGAGCAGAAATAGGAACCTCCGGATTCCGAACACGTTCCGGCAACAGCGCGGCCATAGCCTGACGACAAACTGACCAGAAGCGATGTGGCTTTCAAGCAAAGTGCAAAGGACCTTCTGTACTTACGAATCATGGGGGGCTCTCTATGATGACTGTTTATTGATACCAGGACATGGGCCGGAGTGTAACGAGGGGGGTCATGCCGATGAGGGCTCGGAATTGTAGGTAACCAGGCTGGCCGCTTCCGGGGAATTGGGACTGACGACCATGGGGCAGCTCAATCCGGGAATGACGGCAACATCGAACAATTCGTTGACCGATCCGTCGATGCGAAGCCAGTCGACACAGCAGCGTTTCTCCAAATCGATAATCTGGACGCCGCACCACGGCTCGGAATCGGCGTCTTGCAGCCGCTGGTCAAGGGCTAGGCCCTCAAAGCGCTTGAAGCGCGGTTTTGACAACCCGACAAAGGCGAGGTTGCCATGAAAGGCCAGGCCGCGTAAAAATCCGGGGCAGAACACCCGAGGCTCAAAGCGACCCATCCCGGCGTGCCCGTCCTCCGGGCGAACCACAACTCCCAGTTCCCCGGTCCCGGCATTGAGGACCCACAGCTCACCCCGATGTAATCGGGGAGAATGGGGCATGGACAGCCCTTCGCAGATAATGCGGCCGGTCGGCACCTCGATGACGATGCCTCCATCGCCACGGCGATCGCGCCAGCCATCGATGGTGTCGGAACGGCTGACCGCGGTGACATAGGCCGGTCGGCCATCGGCCATGGCCAAGCCGTTGAGATGGCAGCGATCTTCACTCACCAGGCTGGAGATAAAGGGAGGTTTCCAGAGCATCTCAAAACTGTGGCGGGGCGACACCGTGGCCAGACAGTTGAAGCGGGTGTTGACAAAGACAATACCGCCCTCCCCGTCGACCCCGACGTCATGGGCGTCAAGCTCACCCGTCACATGAATCGTTCTCGGCACATAACAGGCATCGAAGGTGTTATTGATGCGCTCCTCCGCTTTCAGGACATTGGCGAGTTCTATGACTTGAAAACCGGCAGCAAGCACAAGCCCTCCCCTGTCGTCCCGAGCCAGACCCATGGGCTTGACCATGGCGCTTTGATGCAGGTGGGCGCCGCCATGGGGCAGGACACCCAGCATGTAGAGCAGGTTGGATTGATAGGAGGTGAAGGCGATAGAAAGTTTCAACCGCGCCAGAAGCCCCGTCAAACCGCCGGAGAGGGAATATTCGACAGAGGGCGGTTCCACGGTCGGCTGGGCAGGTTCGGGTGACGGCGCATCCACAATATTTTTTGTTTCGGAGGGGTTCATAGACTTCCTTTAAAGTAACATCCCGGTTGCACCGGGACTATCAACGTGTGCCAGTTCCAGCATACTCAATAAAAAAAACCTCCCGTCACAGGAGGGCCGATCAAAGTCACGGGCGAAGATGCTTAGACGATGATATGGGCATCCCTACGCTCTTTCAATATAAATGTTTGTAAATATTTATATTCTACGCATCTTGCAACGAAAACCGTATGCGGCAGAGTTCTTTACAGCGAAAAAAGAACGATTGAACCACAGGTTGTGTCTGCCGCAATTCGGGACAAAATGAGATTGTTTGTTTTGACCCGATTGCCCGTAGGCATCAGTTTCAATCCACGCCCCCGCGTGGGGGGCGACAACCGGAGCACCTCCCTTCTCCGCTCCAATCACCTGTTTCAATCCACGCCCCCGCGTGGGGGGCGACTTGTATATTGCCACCGATGCGGCACAGCAGTCATTGTTTCAATCCACGCCCCCGCGTGGGGGGCGACTTGTGACCGGTGACGATCAAATCAAAGTCCGGGAGTTTCAATCCACGCCCCCGCGTGGGGGGCGACGGGTCGGGAGTTGGTGTTGTTTCTAGGTCTAGTTGTTTCAATCCACGCCCCCGCGTGGGGGGCGACTATCCTTACCGGGTTGTTCAGCGTAAGCATTATCGGTTTCAATCCACGCCCCCGCGTGGGGGGCGACAACCTCAAATGATATTCATGATGATGTCGTTCTCGTTTCAATCCACGCCCCCGCGTGGGGGGCGACGTCAAATACTCAGCGGCAACTCCCGGCTCTTGCTTGTTTCAATCCACGCCCCCGCGTGGGAGGCGACGCTGGTCTGGCCCGGACACGGCTACGGGGGCTTGCGTTTCAATCCACGCCCCCGCGTGGGAGGCGACGCTGCTGGTGCTGCTGGATTTTCAATAATGATGGGTTTCAATCCACGCCCCCGCGTGGGAGGTGACCCTATTTTCTTTCGTCATTCCAGTCGCAAAATGTTTCAATCCACGCCCCCGCGTGGGAGGCGACATGTAAGGGTGAAGGAGTTGTTGGAGATTGCTAAGTTTCAATCCACGCCCCCGCGTGGGAGGCGACGGTAATTCTTCGCTGATTGGTCTTGCAGGTACAGTTTCAATCCACGCCCCCGCGTGGGAGGCGACCAACGCAATACCCGACTGCTGTTGTTATATGCTGTTTCAATCCACGCCCCCGCGTGGGAGGCGACCAGATTCATCAGCTACAGCTCTCTCAAGGTTATCATGTTTCAATCCACGCCCCCGCGTGGGAGGCGACTGGTTACATCGGATTCGTCGAAGATTACGTAGTTGTTTCAATCCACGCCCCCGCGTGGGAGGCGACAACAACAACCAACAACAAGGAGTGTAAGTCATGAAGTTTCAATCCACGCCCCCGCGTGGGAGGCGACACCCTTGCCAACCAATATTCCGGCCTGGGCGAAATGTTTCAATCCACGCCCCCGCGTGGGAGGCGACTGGCCTGCGCAAGCTCGATCCGCGCCGGTACCCGGGTTTCAATCCACGCCCCCGCGTGGGAGGCGACCAATTGGCAAGGCCTATGTATTCGGCACCATAACGTTTCAATCCACGCCCCCGCGTGGGAGGCGACGGAAGCATAATCATCTACCCCAACCCATAAAATAGTTTCAATCCACGCCCCCGCGTGGGAGGCGACTATCATCACCATGGTTGCTATTTCAAGCCAGATTATGTTTCAATCCACGCCCCCGCGTGGGAGGCGACTTGTTCCGTCTGCAATCAAATAATAAGCAGATACCGTTTCAATCCACGCCCCCGCGTGGGAGGCGACAAGGTAATGGCTTCCTTGGCATCCCGTCCGCCAATGTTTCAATCCACGCCCCCGCGTGGGAGGCGACCCCCTCCAGCTCACCCAGACATGGTTCGGGTCATGTTTCAATCCACGCCCCCGCGTGGGAGGCGACTGTGTATGGTTTTCTTGTAAACCATTTATGTGGCTGTTTCAATCCACGCCCCCGCGTGGGAGGCGACCACTTCCCCCGGAGCCTCAAATAAAACTTTCAAGTTTCAATCCACGCCCCCGCGTGGGAGGCGACAATGTCAGGAAAATGAGCCAGGACAGCTTGCAGGTTTCAATCCACGCCCCCGCGTGGGAGGCGACCCTCGGCAACACGGATGGAACGCTCGGGTCCGGGGTTTCAATCCACGCCCCCGCGTGGGAGGCGACATCCCCACGCAAGGGACGCTTTGGGACAAAATAGTTTCAATCCACGCCCCCGCGTGGGAGGCGACGCCGACCGAAACAGATTGCGCCCCTTGCGAGGTGTTTCAATCCACGCCCCCGCGTGGGAGGCGACGCCAACTTTTGTTTTAACGCTAAATGAAATCTTGCGTTTCAATCCACGCCCCCGCGTGGGAGGCGACCCAACAATTTCGACATTATCAGGATCGGCCTGGGTTTCAATCCACGCCCCCGCGTGGGAGGCGACATCATCTCCTCGATATCTGCAATCAGCTCTTTTTTGTTTCAATCCACGCCCCCGCGTGGGAGGCGACGCTCGACCCGTGGATATCTTTACCCGCATATTTGCGTTTCAATCCACGCCCCCGCGTGGGGGGCGACCTGCAACCACATTGACCGATGCTGTCATCATCGACGTTTCAATCCACGCCCCCGCGTGGGGGGCGACACCGACAGCACTACAGGTGCGACGTGGACAAGGAGTTTCAATCCACGCCCCCGCGTGGGGGGCGACATGGCGGCTGGTTGCGGGAGGCCATGGACAATGGCGTTTCAATCCACGCCCCCGCGTGGGGGGCGACGGCAGTCGGTCAAGATGGCGTGCATGGGTACATTGTTTCAATCCACGCCCCCGCGTGGGGGGCGACTGAATCAATCCTGAGATTGAGCCCATCCGTTAGGGGTTTCAATCCACGCCCCCGCGTGGGGGGCGACGCGCGGTAAAGAAACGGCCCCGTTGCCCATGGGGAGGTTTCATTCCACGCCCCCGCGTGGGGGGCGACTCACTCACGAAGCCACCTGAGCTTTCAATAACTGTTTCAATCCACGCCCCCGCGTGGGGGGCGACGAGTCGTTCCCACATCTGCGAGCCGACACCGGAAAGTTTCAATCCACGCCCCCGCGTGGGGGGCGACCACACATCGGGTCAATCTGATCATCGTGCGCGTGTGTTTCAATCCACGCCCCCGCGTGGGGGGCGACGGTCGTTGGTGGTCTGGACCCGCAATTGACCGGAGTTTCAATCCACGCCCCCGCGTGGGGGGCGACTTCCATGTTTTGGCCTCAATATTAAAATATCTGGGTTTCAATCCACGCCCCCGCGTGGGGGGCGACCCGATGTTCAGCCAATCAACCGCCACCACTACCGTTTCAATCCACGCCCCCGCGTGGGGGGCGACCTCCATGTTTTCAAATGTGGCTACCAACTCTGGGTTTCAATCCACGCCCCCGCGTGGGGGGCGACGTTACCGTGGTGTCCGTCAGATCCGGGGTTACATGTTTCAATCCACGCCCCCGCGTGGGGGGCGACTGCCGACTCGTATCCATTGGATACCAATCGGTTTTTACGTCATATTCCGCGAACAGCGGTTTCAGGCTCTTGCATTCACCTCCTTCTTGCCTGTGTATTGCTCGCAAACGCCGATGGAGCAACCGGCGCGAACCTTCCGGCTTTTGCTGGTTGCGATCGGTTCGCGGTACTTATTCAGATAATTAAAGGACCTTCCTGGTCCACACTTTCCTTGGCGCCGACATGCTCCACCCGGTTCTGCCACTGCGCCCCGAGAAAATAAAAACGAAGACTGTCGGCATCCAGATCGATCTCATCAATGAGCAGTTGGCGAATCCTGGTCCACTGGGCCGGATCAACAATACATTCAAACACCGAGAACTGCACCCGCTGGCCGAAATTACGGCAGACCTTGGCCACCCGCCGCAACCGTTTACTGCCGCCGGGCTCGCTTGTGCGCACATCATAACTCACCAGCACCATCATCGAGCCACCTCCCCTTATTTCCAGATGACCGGTGGATAGCCATCGAGCTCACCGCGAAGATATCGGGCAAAAAGCAGGGCCTGAGTGTGAAAGAAGAGGCCCAACGACATCTTTTCTTCAAGGAAGGGATGGGTAATTTCCTCCTGTTTCCGTTTCTGGTAGGCCACCAGCAGGGTTTTGCGGGCCGTATCGCTCATCCGTACACCTCCGCCGTCGCTGATGGTGAAATCCCCTTGCTGCAACTGACCCAAATTCACTAACGACAAGGCAAGACGATCCGCCAGGGGGCGGAATTCCTCCATCATATCCAAGGCCAAACCGGCGCGACCCGGCCGATCACGGTGCAAATAGCCCACCGCCGGATCCAACCCCACCGCTTCAAGCGCCGAGCGGACATCGTGCAGCACCAGGGTGTAGAGAAAAGAAAGCAAACAGTTGATACGATCAAGCGGCGGCCTGCGGCTACGCTGGTGCATGAAGAAATTATCCTTGTCGCGAACGATGAGATGATCGAAGGCACCAAAATAGACACGGGCGGCATCGCCCTCCACACCCCGGACTTCATCAACGTTCAGCTCGCCCTGCACTCTTCTGAGCGAGGCAGCCAGTCGATCCACCGCCTCCTCCAGGATCGGCGCATCAATCTTGTCGGCATGATCCCGCAGGGCCCGGAGCAGCACGGTCCGGCAATTGGCGATCTTCCCCAGCACACAGGCCGCCGCCACTTGCGCGGAGAAAACCAGGTCATCGGCGCGGCGGTACTGTTCGCGGCGCAACAAGACATTGCCCGAAACCGGCCCCTGGACACGGGCGAGGAAGCGGCCATTCTCGGTGAGGAAACTCAAGGTGACGTTTCGTTCTCCGCAGAATCCCATGAGAAACGGGCTGCAACCGACATTGCCGAAGCAAACGATGGAATCAAGCGAATGCAGCGGCACCCGCAGGGCGACTTCACCATCGATACGGACGGCAACGGTTTCTCCATCCTTGGCCAGGTAGGCCCCTTGGGTGGTGACAAACAGGGTGTTGAGATGTTTCTTCAAACGTCCACCATTTTCCGCAGATAGTGCCCTACCTTCTTACTGGTTGCCACCTTGGGCAGACAGACCGGCAGGAACGAACAACTTTCGCACCGGGCCGCGTAGTGCGGCGGCGGTGTCGTTTGGGAGGTGAGCAGGTCATGAACATTTTGCGCGGTGGCCATGACGCTCTCACGCAAGGCCTGATCAAAAACGACGGTGGTCCGCCGCTTGGTTTGCCCGTAGTACAAGGCCCCCTCCGGGATGCGGCAAGCGAGCATCTCTTCCAGACATACGGCCTGGGCGCACAACTGGACCCGATCGGTATCGTCTTTTTTCGGACGTCCGCGTTTGTATTCCACCGGCAGAGGCAGCCAACTGCCATCCTCCTGGAGATGAAATTCGACGATATCCGCCCTCCCGACCACCCCTAATCGGAGCGAACGGATGGGCACATCGTACTCAATCCGTACCCGGCGTCGCGATTCCTTGCCCGCAGTGTGGACCCGCTCATGAAGGATGCGGCCCTCGGCGGTCAGCCGATTTTCCAGCCACTGCTGTTCAATGTGGATCAGGGCGCACTGACGCGGGCAAAACAGAAAATGCTGCAGGGCCGAGATCATCACCAGATCGTCCTCGGCGTAGGCTTTCAAGGGTTGCTCATGCTCACTTGACAAGGACGGCACCTTTGGCTAAATTTATCTTACAAATTTCTTACTTGGAGGCTTCCCATGACAACCACAATTCTTTCGAGCAAAGGCCAGGTCATTATCCCAAAACCCCTGCGCAATGCCCTGCGCTGGGAGGCGGGCCAACGGCTTGAGGTCATCGACGTCGAGGGCGGCATCATGCTGAAACCGGCTGAGCTCTTTCCGGTAACCACCCTGGCCGAAGTCGCCGCCTGCCTGCCCTACCAGGGTCCGGCAAAAACGCTGGCTGAAATGGAAGAGGCTATCCGGCAAGGGGCCGAGGAGGCTTGCCGTGATCGCCGTTGACACCAACGTTGTCATCCGCTTGCTCACCCGCGATGATGAGGAGCAGTTCCAGAAGGCAGTGACCCTGTTCGGGCTGCACGAGGTATTCATCCCGGAAACCGTTATCCTCGAAACAGAATGGGTACTGCGGTATGCATACAAATTCGAGCCCTCCGCCATTTGCGACGCCTTGACCAGGACCCTCGGCCTGGCCAATGTGAAAACAGAAAGGCCATCCGTCGTTACCCAGGCCCTCACCCTCACCCGGCAGGGTCTTGATTTCGCCGATGCCCTGCATCTGGCATCCAGCCAGGAATGCACCCGATTGGCAACCTTTGACGCCCTCTTCATCAAACGGGCCAAAGGCTTGACCTCATGCAGGGTGAGCAAGGTGTAAACACCGGTTGTTCCTCACGTTGATATTGGCATTCAAGATGTATGTGGGACATAAGAAAATTTTCAATATCCCTAGCTGGTTATTAACGATGGGTTATTGCTTGTCAATAATTGTCACTCCCTGTGGCATATCAGCCTGACGTGGTGCGGTGAATTCGTATTGACTGAAATCGCGGATCACTTCAGTGTCATGTTTCGGTCTCACCTGCACCATATCAAATAATTTATGGCTCGGTGCATTGCCCATGACCGACTCATGCTTAAAGACGATAAGCCTACGAACTGCCATTTGGCCACGAGCGGCAGAATGATCATGCTCAAACATATTCATTATGGCCTGCCACAATAACTCCAGATCCTCTTCGCCAAATCCGGTCTGGGCTGCGAACGGCGCGGAGATAAACCCGTGACTACGATAGAGAGCATACGGGACGGTATATTTTCGTCCCATGGTACGGTTGTCGCCATGCTGCTTTTCTGACTCGGCCTCGGTCGCCACAGCCATGCGGGTAATGCTGTGTTCCAACGGCACTATCTGGCTTACACTCCGGGCAAAAGTAAACTGTACCGGCCCGCGTACCTGACCGGCATTTTTGCCGGTTGACATAACAGCACCGAATGTACGCACATCATAATATTTGCCACACATGAACTGGCGAGCCGCTTCGGTCTTCTCTCCTTTTTCCTTATTTTTTACGGCCTCCTGCTCATGCGCTTCATCAATGAGGTTGTTCAGAATAGCCTTTTCTTTCACAAAAATATCGAATGGCACAGCACAGCTTTTTGCCATTTGCACATAGTTGCGCACCTTACGTTTGAGGCAGACATCGGTAACCAAGCCGTGACCGGTTTCCGGGTCGATACGGGGTAGGTTGCCGGCGTCCGGGTCTCCGTTGGGATTGCCGTCTTTGACATCGAAAAAAAGCACAAAGTCATAACGATTCTGGATGGGATTATTCATAAGGGTATCCTCCTGGAGGGTTGAATCAGTTAGTTTCGTTTTTGGTAAAAAAGGCCTGGCGCTGGTGGTAGTAGCCCACTGCAAAGCGTCCTTGATCCTGGAGAGCAAGATGCGTCGGAAAATCGACGATGCCATCCATTATTTCCCCGATAACCTTTTCCAGGTTGACGGCTCGTCCTCGGTTATCCAATTTGGCAAGATGATGATTCTTCAATTTCATCAGATGCGGGAAGGCTGCCACTGGGGTACCGGAAGCGGCACCATAAAAACGGTCGCGGATGGTGGCGTTGATGCCAGGGCTGGCTTCTTCCTGAATCTTTTCCAACGTGGCGAAAAGTCGTCCGAGCCGGTATCCGATATTACTGTTACCTGTGTCCAGGGCCATGCCTATCTCCTTTTCTGATTGTTGATAGAATCTTGCCGTCCGTGCCAGGACCGCCTTGAGAATCGCAGCACGGGGGTACGTTATTTCGCGTTCCGCACGACAACGGCGAACGGCCGCTGCCAAGATCGTTTGTGGATATGGGGTTCCAGTAATAATCGCCTTCATGAAGTCACCGGCGATATTGGGGGGAATATTCTCTGATTTTCCCTGTAATGCCGTGGAGACGAGCAGGCGGAACAAAGAAAGATACTCAGGCTGTTTCGGTCCATGCACCATGGCACAGTCATCGAAATGCTGGCAAATATGCCGGGCCGTCTCGCCCACCGTGCCAGCATGCCAGAAACGCACGGCAATTCGAGCGGCGTTAGGCGCAAGGCCCAAAACAAAGAAAGGTGTGTAATCTTCAGTGATCGGCGGCGCTCCGGCTTTGGGTGCATCATACAAAATGCGGATTGCCTTGTGGGCTTGCTCTGGATTTTCCTTAGCTGGTTCACCAAAGATGTCGGCAAAAGCATCTTCCAGGTCGTTTTTCTTCTCTGCCCAGAAGACTGCTGTAGCATCTCCGACAAATAATTTTTGACGAGAGTTTTTAGCGAGCATTTCGTTCAGAGCTGTGGTGTAAGCAAATACAGCTTTTTTACTAACTGGCGCATTGTAACTTTGCGATTTGCCATATGAGTCAAAACCCATTCCTTTTTGGAACGAAACTATTTTCGCATTACTTTTTGCTCCAGGAACAGGTGTTCGAGGGTGCAAACGGGCAAGAAGACCAATTTGGCCTGTAATAAGACAAAAGCCTTCAATGTCCGGGAGGGAACCGTCCTCTTCTTCCTCATTGCCCGATGATGCTTGTGATCCTTTGATGATGTAGCCTTTAAGGCTTTCACCTTGACAAACCAGTTGTCCGTCAATTTGAAAGGTCAGATTGCATCCAGGTATTTTGGCACAGTCCTTCCAAGACGGGTGGCTAAACACCTCATTAAAATTTTCACCTTCCAGAAAATTATAAACAGCCTTAATCTCCTTATCTTCCGGGAAAGCTGCAAAGAGGTTCCTCACCTCATCTATGAATGTTTTATGCTGGTTAACAGCCATATCCTTGTCTTTTTCGCTCTCAGATTTCGCCCAACCAAGAACATAGCCATAATGATCCCAAAGAAGGTTTGTTTTCTGCCAAGCCTTAGAGCCTGAACGTTCTCGTTCTTCCGGTACAATGAATGATCTCGCTACCAATTTTCTGCCGGAGAGTGTTCTTGTGTCCTGTAATCCGACAAATGTTCCCTGATGGTTCAAACTGATAAGAAAAGGAATCTCCGCACGCTTGAAACCCTCGGGAGCTACGTTATTCTCAGCAGCAAGGCGTTCGTAGTAAGAAACTAATGCCTGCAGAATCATTGCCGCACCTCCATACCGTTCGATGTTGGCACCAACACAACACCATTGTTGAGTTCCGCTCGAAAAAAGGAGGGTCGGCAGGATTCGGTACAGAAATGCACATGGTCTTTGTCCGCCCGATTGTCGTGTTGGATATCGTGCAGCATCCAGCCAAGGTCACGGGATTCGGCAATCGGTTCCGGCAATGACTCTTCCTGACGGATCAAAGCGAAGTCAGCGGCGAACTCTCGGCACCCAAGGTAGGGCCGATGAAAGCATTGCCCTTTTTCCACCCGACGCAAGAACATCTCCTGAAACTTGGTGAGGTTGTCCTCCGGCCCGGCCTTATCCGTCATCTCAAAGCGGGCGTGGATTGTGTAGGCCACATCACGTAGAAAGAGTCCGGCTCGTTGTTGCCGCTGCTCTTCGATAAATAGCCCGTTTGAACGTGGCGACATGACGCTACCCACCTCGTTGCGCCGTACCGACTCCCAACGGATTGGGGCCAATACATCGATGCGCTCCACGACCCAGGTGATGGCCGGTTTCCAGAGAATAGCTTCAAGCGCACCTCGTGCTGCTGAAGGCGTAATCACATCATAAGAAACCCGCTCCACCTTCATTTCCGGCCTGGTAAAGCAGGCATTACGCCCCCAGACTTTGAGGCGGAACGGACCACTTCGCTTTCCATTTCCGTTCATGCTTCCTCCTTCAGATCATCAGTTCATCCGGTTCGTAGATCAAAGAGCGATCCGCACAGAAACCGAGATTTTTGTCATAAAGATTGCCGTGGCCCTGAACAAAGATGCCAGGATGAATCTCCTCGATGGCGCTATCGGCCAACAACCGACCATGGACGTGACGCGGCAGGTTGACCACATAGCGTTGCGCTTGTCGAAGAATCCAGCGCTCCGGTCCTTGATGCCGTAACAGTTCAATCAGTTTGCACCCTTTTTCGCCGTAATGAACAAGCACCGGTGCATAGGCTCCCTCATCGATGAGCCTAAATCGCTCCGCTGCAGTGCGAAAACTGAGCCGCAACTCCGGGTCATTGCTCAACAGTTCCATAATGTTTTCCTTATCCAATCTGTTTCCACGCATCCAATACAACATTCGGAAAAACTGCTCGAACCGCTCCGGGGCAAGGGGATCATCTCTTTGGTCCATCAGAAGTTGACGGCCTATTTCAGCGGTTTGGCGAAGATGGCCTGCCGGTATCCGGCTCTCCGGCACAAAGACATAAACCAAGCCCTGTTTCAGCGACCCTTCCCGGTTGCAGCGTCCAGCTGCCTGTGCCACGGAATCGAGACCAGCAAGCGCCCGATAAACAACAGGGAAATCAAGATCAACCCCTGCTTCTACCAGCTGGGTGCTGACCACCCTGGTCGGACTTTTTTTCAAGAGGCTCTTCTTGATTTCGGCAATCCGATCCGATCGATGCGCCCCGCACATGAGAGCTGAGAGATGAAAGGTGCCTGGCGGTAATTTTTCCCAGAGAATGCGGGCATCGTCGCGACGATTGACGATACAGAGCGCAGATTCATGACCAGACAGACGTGACGCGAGATCGTCCCAGGTAACGGGGCCAGCAAGTTCTTCTAAAAGCGCAACTTTTGTACGTTGTAACCGCTCATGAAGGTTCAACGAGGGGGGAATGATTTCCTGAAGTCCAGGAAGACCGGCAAAGTCGAAATCCATACTCTTATGCGGCCCAAGTGCTGGTTGGGTAGCGGTGGAGAGTATAAAGGTCACTCCATAATTCAGCTGCAACTCCCGCATGAGCTCTAAGACGGGTTTTAAGAAATCCGTGGGCAGAAGCTGCGCTTCGTCCAGAATAATGACACTCTGGGCAATATTGTGGAGTTTGCGGCAACGGCTCGTGCGGCTGGCAAACAACGACTCAAAGAACTGCACCGTGGTGGTGACTATGAGTGGAGCGTCCCAATTCTCGCAGGCCAACCGACTACGCGCATCTTCCCGTGAAACGTCGGCTACATCCAGATTACTGTGATGTTCCAGGACGGTGTCGCCAAAAATGGTGCGGAACTGATCCGCCGTCTGTTCGATGATGCTGGTGTAGGGGATAACGTAAATGATTCGCCGTTTGCCATGGATGTTGGCATGCCGCAGGGCGAAGGCCATTGAAGAAAGCGTTTTACCGCCACCTGTGGGAACGGTGAGGGTGAAAAGTCCTGGAGGATCAAGCGCCCTGTCCCGGCACGCTTGTAAAGCCTCGGACCGGATGCGGTTCACCGTTGTCTCAGGAGCCCCCGCTGTTTTCACCGTCATATATTGCTCAAACAACGGCCCCAAAGCGGTAAGAGTGGGGTAGCCTGCACGTTGATCAGCTTTTTCCGGGTCCATGTAGAACTCGGTATCAAGGAAATCGGCATCGACAAGACAGGAAAAAAGCATCCGAAGCCAGATCGAACGCGAGAGCACCGTGCCGCTTTTCGCCTTATCGGTGGGCCGTGCTTGGTCGGTTATGTCAGTAGGAATGTCACCAGCCGCAGCAGCCGACAACAATTCTTCCTGACTCAATCGCCACGCAAGAGAAGCTTGAGGCGACGTTTCGCTCTGCCAGTCCGGCAATCCAGCATGGTGCCCGGCAATGCAATAGGCGAGGATGCGACCGAGTTTTTCAAACTGGTGAATGGCATGTAAGGCTCCAGCGGTAGAGTGGTTGACTTTTCCGGGTTTCACCTCCATGCTAGCTTCGTTGGAAGCTCGGATATATCGCTGGAAATCAAGGGAAAATTTTCCAAAATCGTGCCAGAGTCCGACAAGACGACCCCAGGATGACGCCCCGAATGCGGAAGCGAATCCGCCAGCCAGTTTTGCGACTTCATTGAGATGGCTCTCAAGAGGTTGCCATTCGGCCAATGGACGTCCCTCCTTGGAATGGGCAAACGGGGTAAGGATCTCTTTACTCTGCATGGGATTTCCCTTCATTTTATCCGACTAACATTCAGACTAAGACAGCACACCTTTCAGGATGCCTCCAAGCCATGGGCTCAACAAAAAAAACTGAATGGCTCTACTCGCCAATAAGCAACGCTGAAAGAACCTCAATCAAAACCTGTAACAAGAAACCACACATAATCCCCTATTTTTCCTTAAAAATTTCAATATGATCCGCGTCCCACCTCCCACGTGTCCCACAATGTCGGCATGGCTCTCACCTGATTGGAACCGTGGGGGCTAAGGACACCTCAAAGCATGGATGCCTTGCAAAAATTTCCAGATGATAGAGGCCGAGGGAAGAGGTAACGGTGAAAACGCTCCCCCCTTCCCCACCGCTCCCCACCGCTCCCCGGTTGAAAGGGAGAAATCGGCTTGCCTTCATCGCGGCCGGTACCGGTTGGGCCGCACCTGATGCGAGTGCCGGGGTATGGGGGTGATTGTTGAGGCTACCCTTGATCCACAATCAAAGAGGGTGTCGTTCCACAGGCGCCTGTTTATCCAGGAATAGCTGATTGTTGCATCCTTCAGGCCCACAATCTCCACCACCAAGTCAACAACCACTGCAAACAGCAGATAAGCAATGAGGTATCCCATGTTCGTTTCCTCCTGATGAAAAAGGGTTTGGTGTTTCTCATGCCTTCACGTTACTCTAGGTGGTCGGTCAAATAGCGTCCGACCAGAATAAATATTTGCAGGTCACTCACTTTGTCATTCCACAGGATGGTGAGAAATTTTGTGATTTCTCCTGTCGGTCCCAATGACCTATCAGGCAGGATGCATTGCAAACGCCATTGCATTGAGCCACTGCTACAAAGGTGCAAGCAACCGGCCCGGCAAAGAAGCACTCACTTACAAGCAGGATGGATGGACTGTTTAGAACCCTCGAATTTCAGACTGTTCGGGAATGAAAGGAAAAAATTGAGATGTACAACGAGACTGGCAACGATGGCAAAATACAAACCCCAGCATGCGCGCCTGCAGTTTATCGACCGGCAGCTTCAGGAAAAACGGTTTCCCAACTGTTCAACACTTGCCGAAGAGTGGGAGGTCAGCATCAGAACTATCCAACGTGATCTCGACTACATGCGCTACGAACTTGAGGCACCGCTGGAATATTCGGCCAAACATCGCGGCTACTTCTACACCGAGGAGCAGTATCAGCTGCCGGCCATCAACATTAAGGAAAGCGATCTGTTTGCCATCTATCTGGCCGACAAGCTGCTGGGGCAATACGAGGGCACTCCAATCTTTGCAAGCCTCTGTTCGGTGTTCCGCAAGATCGAGGCTTCCCTGCCGGAAAAGATCGTCTCCCGGCCGGGCAATGAGCAGGGACTGTTCACCGTGTTTCCGCCCTTTGCCACGGTCATCCTGCCCGAGGTCTTTGCCACGGTGCTCGATTGCCTGCGGACCTCGACCCGCCTGGAGATTGAGTACAGGAATCCGGGAGGGTCCCCGGTATGGCGGCAGGTCGATCCCTATCACGGGGTGCGGTTTGAGGGAGATTGGTATGTGGTGGGGTATTGCCACCTGCGGGGGACAATGCGCACCTTCAGTCTGGCGCGGATCCTAACCGCCCAAAAACTCAAAGAATCCTTTGTAGTGCCTGCGGATTTTGACTTTAGAAAACTTTCCGCCAGTCAATTCGGTATGCATTGGGGCGAGGATGAGGTCGAGGTAAAGATTCTCTTTGCCCGCCCAGCCGCCGCCTACGTCCGGGAAAGGATCTGGCATCCGTCCCAGACCATTGCAGAGCATCCGGATGGCTCGCTGGTTTTGACGCTGACGGTCAACCATCTCCTGGAATTAAAGCGGTGGATTTTGTCGTGGGGCGCATTGGCGCAGGTGCTCGCACCGCCCAGCCTGGTCTTGGAGGTCAGGAGCACGGTGCAAGGCATGGCCGCAGGCTATGCGCAGGGCAGCGACCTGTGATCTCGCGGAAAATACGATCGCCCGAACCTCAAGGTTGCTTGTCCGCAGCGTTACCACCTCCGCCCTTCACCGGGACACCGCCCTGCCTGATTTTCAAGGGGCTCACTCCTGGTCAGCACCCGAACAATTTGACATTGCCCCCCTGTTATGAGTCAATTGATAAACAATCGTTGCCGAGCAAGGTCGTTGCACCGCTGCACGCGGCATTACTCTTGGAGAGTTGATCCAGGAGTTGATCAAAGCGAACAAGGAATTCAATTCGATCTATTCGCAATGAGCAGACACCTCGAATTTTCAAATATGATGGACCAGCACTGGAAAAATTCATGAAGCAAGAAAGCGGCGTCAACGACAAAATTAGCATCGACCAGGTGAACCGATTCACCTCCCAGGCCATGCTGGGCATTTATGCCACGGTACTGATTTCCACCATACTCTCCCTTATGCTCCTAGGTGTGGTGCCCTCTCAGAGGGTCGTTGCCTGGTGGTCCCTCTCCATAACGGTGAGCCTGGTTCGGTTCACTTTCCAGAAAAAATTTCTGCAAAACCCGGCCACCGCTGAATCCGTCGGTTGGCACAGAAACATCCTGCTGATCTCTTTGTTTGTTTCCGGGTGCGTCTGGGGGGCCGCCCCGCTCTTCCTGTTCCCTTATGCCTCCCTCCCCCATCAGGTGCTCCTTACCTTTGTGATGGGTGGGATGGTAGCGGGTTCGGTGAATGTGTTTGCATCAATCATGGCCAGCTTTTACGCCTTTGGTATTCCCGCAATCATCCCTTTACTGGTTGTTATTTTCAGTATCAGGGATGGTATGCATCTCGCCATGGGACTGCTGCTCTCTCTTTTTGTGCTTTTCATGGCCCTGGCCAACAGGAAAATCAATCTCGAAATCTATAATTTTTTGGTGCTCAAATACAAAAACATCGATCTCATCAACCATCTGGAAAAAGAAATCAGAGATCGCCAGAGTGCGGAAGAAAAACTGTTGCTGAAAAATCAGCAGATTGAATCCATTGTTGAAAATCGTACCAAGCAATTGCGTCAGGTGAACGAAAAACTGCGCACCGAAATAGAAGAGCGGCGAACTATGGAGAAAGCCCTCAGGGAGGGTGAAGTGAAATACAAGGAACTGGCGAACACACTCCCTCAGATTGTCTTTGAAACCGATGCACATGGGAAGATTACCTTCGCCAACCGCAACGCCAGCGAACTTTTGGGGTATTCCGACACCGACTTTGCACAGGGGCTCAACGCCTTGGATATCCTTACGGTCGACCCGGGAATCCTTGCCCATGAACGAGTACACGCTATTTTCCAGGGGCAGAAAATGGACGGGGAAGAATGTACCGCCCGTACCAAGGGAGGGCGCACCTTTCCCATCTCCATACACGCAACGCCTGTGGTTCATCGCGGAAGAACCGTGGGCATGCGGGGGATCATCATTGATCTCACCGAACAAAAACGCATAGAGGAGGCGCAAAAAGAGCTGCACAGCCAATTGCAGCTGGCCCAGAAGATGGAACTGATCGGGACCATCGCAGGCGGGGTTGCGCACGATTTGAATAATATTCTGTCGGCAATCGTCAGTTATCCGGATCTCCTCTTGATGCGACTGCCACCGGACAGTGCTCTGAAAAAGCCCTTACTGATCATGCAGGAATCAGGGATACGAGCCGCCGCCATTGTCCAGGATCTGCTGACCCTGACGCGCAGAGGGGTTGTTGTTGAGGAAGTGCTGAATATGAATGCAATCATATCGGCCTATCTTGAAAGCCCCGAACATGCAAAACTGATGTCTGCCCACCGTCGTGTTCGGATCGAAACCTTGTTGGAGGGCGAATTACTCAACATAGCCGGGTCCGAGGTTCACCTTTCCAAGACCCTGACGAATCTGGTTTCCAATGCGGCAGAGGCCATGCCTCAAGGGGGAGTCATTCAGATTTCCACCACCAACTGCTATCTGGACCAACCGGTAAAACGATATGCCGCCATCGCCGAGGGTGATTACGTGGTTTTGACGGTTTCCGATAACGGCACGGGGATAGCAGCCCATGACCTCGATCGAATTTTCGAACCGTTTTTCACCAAAAAAGTCATGGGAAGGAGTGGTACGGGCCTGGGAATGGCGGTGGTCTGGGGGACCGTCAAAGACCATAAGGGCTACATTGATGTGGCCAGCATTGAAAACCATGGTTCGCAATTCAGCCTCTATTTTCCGGTGACGCGTTTGCAAAAAGCCCAAGTCGATCATCCCGAACCCATTGAAGCGTACCATGGAAAGGGTGAATCGATTTTGCTGGTGGATGATGTCGAGGTGCAGCGCCAGGTTGCCTCGGATTTGTTAACCCATTTGGGATACCGTGTCACTACGGCCAAAAGCGGCGAGGAAGCCATCGACTTGCTGCGGAACCAAAGCGTGGATCTCATTATCCTGGACATGATCATGGCCCCGGGAAGGGATGGTTTGGATACCTTTCGAGAAATCATTACCCTGCATCCCCAGCAAAGGGCGGTCATCGCCAGTGGCTTTTCAGAAACAGACCGAGTCAAGCAAGCGCTTGCTTTGGGTGCCGGTCCCTATATCAAAAAACCCTATACATGGATCAAACTCGGCCAAGCCGTCAAGATGGCCTTGGGTACCCGGACAGATGCCGCCTGAGTCAGCAGAACAACTGAAAGTAGCGAAAAAAACCAACACGAGCCCCCCTTCCTCACCTCCTTTTTTGCCGGGCAAGCGCCCAAAAGAAGTTCTTCTCCTTTAAAGTCATCCCTGCCATCCAAGCAGCCCCAACTCTGGCCATATATAACCACAGGTTAAATATGGCCATTCCCGCATGGCTTCCCTAAGACAGTCTATCACCTAGCCCCTCTGTAATTATCACAAAGAATCAAAACGATATCGAATTGGACACTCAGAAGTAAAACCGGCGCATAGATTGCTTTCCCTACCAGGTAGCAGTCAATTCAGGTTTGTTGCCATTGCCATTCCTTCCGCTTGGGTTCATGCGCCAGCAAGATGGGTCATGCGGCTGTCGAAATCTGCGCAGACCACACCGGCACTGTTCACCACCACTAAAGAGAGAATGATGACCACCCTTCCGTCACTCCATCGGGTCCACCGGATCCACCCTGGCATACGTCTGCCCGCCCTGGCAGCTTTCATCGCCCTGCTTCTGGCGGGTTGCGCCTCGATGGCCCCGCCCTACGAAGCACCGGCCTTGCCGGTGTCACCCTCGTATGCAAGCAGTGCCACCCAGGAAGGCATCAGTGCCGCAGCCCTCGGCTGGCGCGATTATTTCACGGATTCGCGCCTGCAGACGCTAATCAAGTTGGCGCTGGACAATAACCGCGACTTGCGGACCGCCGTGCTGCGCGTCGAGGAAGCGCGAGCCGTCTACGGTATCCAGCGTGCCGAGCAGTTTCCGGCCATCGGCGCCCAGGCCGGTGTCGACCGGTCCCGCATCCCTGCAGACTTGAGCCCGACCGGCAAGCCCGTTGAGGGCAGCCAGTACCAGGTAGCCTTGGGCCTGACGAGTTGGGAAATCGATTTCTGGGGACGGGTCCGCAATCTCAAGGAAGCCGCACTAGAGAACTACCTGGCCACCGACGCAGCCCGCCGCGCTGCCGCCATATCGCTGGTCGCGCAGGTCGCCAACAGCTACCTGAGCCTGCGTGAAGTCGACGAACGTCTGGTGCTGGCCCGCCGGACCATTGCCAGCCGCGCTGAATCCCTGCGCATTTTCACCCGCCGCGTCCAAGTTGGATCGACTTCGCGGCTCGACCTGACCCAGGTCCAGACCCTGATGACCCAGGCCCAGGCGCTGGGTGCCCAGCTTGAACAGCTGCGCGCCGCCCAAGCCCAGGCGCTGACCCTGTTGATCGGGACACCCGTTGACCTCCCCGCCAGACCAGACACCCAGGGAGAACAGGTTGTGCTGGTCGAACTACGCGCCGGACTGCCCTCGGACCTGCTCGTCCAACGGCCCGATATCGTCGCCGCAGAACATCAGCTGAGAGCCGCCAATGCCAATATTGGCGCGGCCCGCGCTGCATTCTTTCCCAGCGTCACCCTGACCGGCTCCTTTGGCACGGCCAGCGCCGAACTGGACGGGCTGTTTGCCTCGGGGAGCCATGCCTGGGTTTTCTCCCCGAGCATCTCGCTGCCCCTTTTTGATGGCGGCCGACGACGCAACAACCTGAGCCTGACCGAAGCCCGCCGCGACCTGGCAGTGGCCGCTTACGAAAAAACGGTGCAGATCGCCTTCCGCGACGTGGCCGATGCCCTTTCGGCACGGCATTGGCTGACTGAGCAGTTGGCCATCGCCCAAACCGCCCAGGCGGTGCAGACCGAGCGCGCCCGGTTGTCCCAGTTGCGCTATGACAACGGCGCGGCCGCATTTCTGGAAGTGCTTGATGCCCAGCGCGAATTGCTTGCAGCCGAGCAGCAGGTAGTGCAGATTCGCCGGGCTCTGCTGACCAGCCGCGTCAGCCTGTATGCGGCCCTTGGTGGCGGCGCGATGGATTTTGCTTCGCTCCCCGTCCGCGCCCTCCCTAACTCCACCCGAGGCACCATGAATCCATGAACTCCTCCACCACAACCGCATCGCCGGTCACCGTCACCGCCACAACACCGCCGTCAGCAACAGACGCCACCCCACCGGTTACGGTAACTGTGACGGTAACACTTGCACCCCCGGTTATTGCACCGATCTCAGCGACAGTTCCGCCCTCTGAACTCACCGAACATGCAGTTGCATCGGTTTCAACCCCGGCCCCCCTTGAGTCCAAGGTCCCGGCTGCAGTAGTTGTTGTTGCACCGCCGGATGGCGAACCAACCCCGACGCCCAGCACCCCAGCGGCCACGATTCCTGCCCCTACACCGGTTCTGCAAACGGCTCACCCCGCAGCGGAACCCGTCTCACCGGCAGCTCCTCCTGAGGTCACAACACCAACAGTCGCAGCGGCCGCAACACCCGTTCCTTCTGAATGCAAAGCCCTGGTTGTTGCACCTGCTGCATCACCAACCGGCGATTCAACCCCGGCACCCGCCACCCCCACAGCCACGGTTCCAGGCCCTGAACCGGTTCCCCAGCAGGCTCAGCCAGCAGCTGCCGCAACCGCACCCGCGACCCCAGCGGCTCCTTCCCTGTTCCAGCGAATAAAAAAATGGCTGATCCCGATCCTGGTCATTGCGGCCCTGGCGGCGGCCGCGCTGGTGGCCTGGCAGATGCTGCGTCCTAAGGGGCCGGGCAAGGGCTTTGTTAATGGCAATGGTCGCCTCGAAGCCACGGAAATCGACGTGGCTGCCAAACTCGCCGGGCGGGTGGAGGATATCCTGGTCAACGAGGGCGACTTTGTCACCGCAGGCCAGACCTTGGCCCACATGCAGGTGCAAACCCTTGAGGCACAACGGGATGAAGCGGCGGCGCGGCTGCAGCAGTCCATAACCGCCGTTGCCAGTGCCGAGGCCCAGGTGGCCATGCGCGAAAGCGATAAACAAGCGGTGCTGGCCCTAGTGACGCAGCGAGAAAGCGAGAGCGATGCCGCCCGGCGGCGACTGGTGCGCTCGGAGACGCTAACCCGCGAAGGTGCCGCGTCCGCGCAGGAACTCGACGATGACCGGGCCCGGCTGCGCAGCGCCCAGGCCGCTGTTGCCGCCGCCAAGGCGCAGGTGGGCGCCGCTCAATCCGCCATTGTTGCCGCACGAACCCAGGTGGTCAGCGCGCGCTCGGCGATCACCGCAGTCGAGGCCACGGTCACGCGTATCAAAGCCGACATTGACGACAGTGCCCTCACCGCGCCCCGCGATGGCCGCGTCCAATACCGTATTGCCCAACCCGGCGAGGTGCTGGCAGCCGGCGGCAAGGTCCTCAATCTGGTGGACCTGGCCGACGTCTACATGACCTTTTTCGTCCCCGAAACAGTGGCCGGAAAACTGGCACTGGGCAGCGAGATCCACATCATCCTCGACGCCGCCCCGCAGTATGTCATCCCCACCAAGGTGTCGTTTGTGGCCAGCACCGCCCAGTTCACCCCCAAGACCGTGGAAACCGCCAGCGAACGGCAGAAGCTGATGTTCCGCGTCAAGGCGCAGATTGATCGCGAGTTGCTGCAAAAGCACCTGCAGTTGGTCAAGACCGGCCTGCCGGGCATGGCCTGGATCAAGCTCGACCCACAGGCCCAATGGCCGGCCGAACTGGCAACCAAGGTTCCGCAGTGAACCCGGAAACTTCCCGCACCGCGCCTCCGGTTGCCCGCCTGGCAGGCGTCAACCTGCGCTACCGCAAAACGCTGGCCCTTGACAACATCAGCCTGGATATACCCGCGGCATGCATGGTCGGCCTGATCGGGCCAGACGGTGTGGGCAAATCCAGCCTGTTGGCGCTCTTGGCCGGTGCCCGCGTCGTCCAGCAGGGCAGCCTGGAAGTGCTGGGCGGCGACATGACCAGCACAACTCACCGCGACAGCGTCTGCCCTCGCATTGCCTACATGCCCCAAGGTCTAGGCAAAAATCTCTATCCGACCCTGTCGGTGGAGGAAAATCTCCAGTTCTTCGGCCGCCTCTTTGGCCACGACAGGGCTGAGCGCCGCCGCCGGATCGATGAGCTGACCGCCAGCACCGGTTTGCAGCCATTCCTGACCCGCCCGGCGGGCAAACTCTCGGGCGGCATGAAACAAAAACTCGGGCTCTGCTGCGCACTCATCCACGATCCCGACCTGCTGATTCTCGACGAGCCGACCACCGGCGTTGATCCGCTCTCGCGTAAACAGTTCTGGGATCTGATCGAGCACATCCGCAGCGAACGCCAGGATATGAGCGTGGTCGTCGCCACCGCCTATATGGAAGAGGCGGACCGCTTCGACTGGCTGGTGGCCATGGATGCAGGCACGATCCTGGCGACCAGTACGCCGGCGGCCCTGCGCACGCGCACCGCCGCCGCTTCCCTGGAAGAAGCCTTCATCACCCTGCTGCCCGAGGAAAAGCGCCGTGGCCACCGGACGGTGGTGGTACCGCCCCTGGCAGCCTCGGTCGCGGCCGAGATCTCCATCGAGGCTCAGGGGCTGACCATGCGGTTCGGCGATTTCGTGGCCGTGGATCATGTCGATTTTCGCATCCAGCGGGGCGAAATCTTCGGTTTCTTAGGTTCCAACGGCTGCGGCAAGTCGACCACCATGAAGATGCTCACCGGCCTGCTGCCTGCCAGCGAGGGCACCGCCCGGCTGTTCGGCCAGGTCGTCAATGCGGGCGACATTGAAGCGCGGCGGCGCGTCGGTTACATGTCCCAGGCCTTTTCCCTTTATGGCGAACTCACCGTGCGCCAGAACCTGGTGCTGCATGCGCGGCTGTTCTCCCTGCCCGAGGATGGGATCCCCGCCCGGGTGGACGAATTGATCAAACGCTTCAGTCTGACTGCGGTCATCGATACCCTGCCCGACAATATGCCCTTGGGCATCCGTCAGCGCCTGTCGCTGGCGGTGGCGGTGATCCACCAGCCCGAACTGCTGATCCTCGACGAACCGACCTCGGGCGTTGACCCGATCGCCCGCGACATGTTCTGGCAGTTGATGATCGACCTGTCGCGCAACGACCATGTCACAATCTTCATCTCCACTCATTTTATGAATGAAGCCGCGCGCTGCGACCGCATCTCGCTGATGCATGCCGGCCGGGTGCTGGTGAGCGACACGCCAGCCGAGTTGCTCCGCCTGCGCGGCACCGAAACGCTGGAAAAGGCCTTCATCCTGTATCTCGAAGAAGCCACGGCGGGCGGTCCCCAAGCCGATGTTGTGCAACCGGGCAAGGCCCTGCCAGCTGCACAACCAACTGGTCAACCGCATCGATCCTTTTTCAATCTCGGCCGCGCCTTCAGCTACACCCTCCGCGAAACCCTGGAATTGCGGCGCGATCCGGTGCGCGCTACCTTGGCGCTGCTCGGCACGGCGATCCTGATGTTCATCATGGGTTACGGCATCAGCCTGGATGTCGAAAATCTGTCCTTTGCCGTCCTTGATCGTGACCAGACCGTCCTGAGCCAGAACTATGCCCTCAACCTCTCGGGCTCGCGCTATTTCATCGAAAAGCCGCCGCTCACCGGCTACGCCGACCTGGATCAACGCATGCGTGGCGGTGATCTGGCACTGGCCATCGAGATTCCCTCCGGCTTTGCCCGCGACATCGGACGCGGCACCGCCGTGCAGGTGGGAGCCTGGGCTGATGGCGCCATGCCGACGCGCGCCGAGACCGTGCGCGGCTACGTCCAGGCCATGCACCAGATGTGGCTGGTCGATATGGCCACGCACCGTCTCGGCATAAAAATGGCTGCGGCCAGCACCGTTGAAACCCGTTACCGGTACAACCCCGATGTCAGGAGCCTGCCCGCCATGGTTCCTGCCATCCTGCCGATGCTGCTGATGATGATCCCCGCCATGCTGACGGCGCTGTCGGTGGTGCGTGAAAAGGAACTGGGCTCGATCATCAACCTCTATGTCACCCCGGTCACCCGCAGCGAATTCCTGCTCGGCAAGCAGTTGCCCTACGTTGTCCTGGCGATGATCAACTTTTTTTTGCTCGCCCTCCTGGCGGTCACTGTCTTCGGGGTGCCGATCAAGGGCAGCTTTGCCTCCCTGACCCTGGCAGCGCTGATCTTCGTGGTCGGTTCCACCGGTTTCGGCCTGCTGGCCTCGACCTTCACCAACAGCCAGATCGCCGCCATGTTTGTCACCATGATCGGCACCATCGTCCCCTGCGTCCAGTTCTCCGGCCTGCTCAACCCGGTGTCCTCTCTCGAAGGCCTCGGCGCCTGGATCGGTCGCGTCTATCCGGCCACCCATTTTCTCACCATCAGCCGGGGCGTTTTCAGCAAGGCCCTGGGTCTGAACGACCTGATGCATTCGTTCTGGCCGCTGCTGGCAGCGGTGCCCGTGATCCTCGGCCTGGCCATCATGCTGCTCAAGAAACAGGAGGCCTGAAGATGCACTCTTTTGCGGCCAATATCTATCGCCTGGGCATCAAAGAACTGTGGAGCTTGGTGCGCGATCCGATGATGCTGGTGCTGATCGTCTACACCTTCACCGCGTCAATCTACGTTGCCGCCACCGCCATGCCCGAGAGCCTGCACAACGCGCCCATCGCCATCGTCGACGAGGATGGCTCACCGCTGTCGGCGCGTCTCATCGCCAGTTTCTACCCGCCGCATTTCAAGACCCCGATCATGATTTCGCTGGCCGAGGTCGATAGCGGCATGGACCGGGGCGACTACACCTTTGCCCTCAATATTCCGCCCAACTTCCAGCGGGATGTGCTGGCCGGAAACGCGCCCGCGATCCAGCTCAACATCGACGCCACCCTCATGAGCCAGGCCTTCACCGGCAACAGCTACATCCAGCAGATGGTCGCCAACGAGGTCAACGAATTTGTGGCGCGTTATCGCAGCACGGCGGTGCCGCCGGTCGGCCTGGCGCTGCGCATGCGCTTCAACCCCAACCTGGAACAATCCTGGTTCGGTTCGCTGATGGAGATCATCAACAATGTCACCATGCTGTCGATTATTCTGACCGGCGCGGCCCTGATCCGCGAACGCGAGCATGGCACCATCGAACATCTGCTGGTGATGCCGGTGACGCCAACTGAAATCATGCTGGCCAAGGTCTGGTCCATGGGCCTGGTGGTGCTGGTGGCGGCGCTGGTGGCGCTGGTCTTTATCGTCCAAGGCCTGCTGCAGGTGCCGATCCATGGCTCGGTGGCGCTATTCATGGTGGCGGCGGCGCTCCATCTCTTTGCCACCACCTCAATGGGCATTTTCCTGGCCACCCTGGCGCGTTCCATGCCGCAGTTCGGCATGCTGCTGGTACTGGTGTTGTTGCCGCTGCAACTGCTCTCCGGCGGGGCCACCCCGCGCGAGAGCATGCCTGAACTCGTCCAGAACATCATGTTGGCGGCACCCACCACCCATTTTGTGTCAGCGGGGCAGGCCATTCTCTACCGGGGCGCGGGCCTTGATGTGGTCTGGCCGCAGTTTTTATGCATCGTGGCCATCGGCAGCCTGCTGTTTGCCGCTGCCCTGCTGCGGTTTCGCAAGACGATCAGCCAGATGGCCTGATTGCGGGACGGGTCACTCACACCTGCAACATCGTGCAGCTCATCTTCGCGCCTTCTTACTTCCAAAAAATGAAGGACGGCACCCAATACCAAGGCCAGCAGGTCTGTGGGGATTCGAGATCTCTCCCCTGCGGTCGAGATGACAACAGGGGAGATCGAAATAATAACGCAATATCAACGTAATTTCATTGCTGTCATTTCGAAAAAAGGGATAAATATCTGAAAGTTGAAGATGCGTGGCCGCCTTTGGTCACAGCAGTAAATTGCTCCAGGGCGGGAGGAAGGGTCTCGACGATTTCGGCGGCAAAGATCTGGGGCGGGCAGGCTTTCGACATCCTTGCGACTCTTATCCTTGAGCCAAAAAAGATCGAGATTGAGTTTGTGGCGCTGGAACTGACGGAACACCTTGCGAAACACTGCGTTTAGGAAAGCAATTCAACATCCACAATGATAACGAGCAATTGACTGTAGCGCAGGATAGTGGTGAGGCTGTAGACCGTGCGCAGATTATCCGGCTGTTCCCGGCGCAGAGCCGGGGGTATATTTAAGGGCCAGTCTTTATATGGGCAAGGAATATATACGGTCAAGGAATAGCAAGCTGGACCTTGACCATCGGGGAACGAGGCTCGTGTCCCCCCAAGGAGGTGTAGGGCTC
>JBBQNS010000022.1:0-38472 GCA_038330175.1 Kiritimatiellia bacterium | reverse complement strand
GGACGGGTGACACACTCGGAGGCTATATGGAAGTGGGGGGCGACGAAACCACCATTACACAATTGGGAAATGTCAGTACGCCGACTACTCAGATTGCTCTCATGAATGGCGCATCCTACTATCTTGGTGCCAACAGTTTGGCGGTCAATCGCCTTGATCTAGGTTTGGGTGGCGGGACCGCGACGTTGAGTCGTGCGGTGGGCGGAATGTTGACAGCCAATCAGGTGTTCATGAACTACGGCGGGGTATTGTCGGCAGGGGCAGGGGATGTCATTAACAGCCTGTGGATGTATGGCAATTCAATGATCTCCAATGCTGTGGGGGGGGTGTACACCAACGGGCTCACCCTCGTTTCGAGCTTTGATTTCACCAGTGGAACCATTCAGTTGACCTTTAATCCGCCGCCCGTTAACGGCTATATGTGGGCCTTCCGGTGGGCAGGAGAACACACGAATACTCTCTCCGGCTGGCTTGGTACGAAGTTGATCCTGATCAACAATGCCGGGGGCACCGGGCCTGCCATTACCTACAATGCCGACGATAGTTACACCTATATTGGTATGACGGCCAAAGCCGCAGGACGGGGAATGCTACTAGTGGTTCAATGATCAGACTATGACGCGTCAATACGCTTGAGAAAATTTCGCCGCATTGGCTCGTAGGTGCAGCTCCGCTTCGAAAACAAACTTCCCTGTCTGCCGGAGCAACTGGCCAGTGGCAATATCCTCCGCAATCTGAGCGGCCAATTTGTCCCAATTGGGAATGATGAAATCGGTTGTGACACCGGAAAGTTCTTTGGGATCGAGTTCAATCCGATGCATCAGGAGCGTGCGGTGGCTGCGAAGCAGCGCCAGTAACTCGTTCCCACTGCGATTGGCCAGATGGGCAGTCAGGGCGGGTTCGGTGAAGATGATTCCTTGGTCTGAGTGGCTGCGCAATTTCGTTAGCAGGGCGTGAAGTTCTTGCGGCTCTCGAAGTTCAGCCACATCTACTGAAATTCGTGCTTGCCGTAAGAGTTCCTGCCAGGACGTTAGAGCCGTAGTTTTGGCATTGGATGTTGCAATGATGGCATTGCGTAAGCCCGCTCGTGCCCATTGTCTGAAACAACGTTGTATGGCGTGGCTGTAGGAGAGTTGGTAGCCCGGGAATGGCAGCACGATTCCCTCATCCGCAATAACACCCACGGAAACACTGCCATCGCGCAGGAGGCGGATTGTCTGGGTATAAGTTGGTAATGGCTTGAACCAGATGATCCAGTCCAGATGGTGCGATAACAATCGCTCCGCGAAGTCGTGCGAACTGGGGTTCTCGGTCTGGTCGAAGAATACAATGTCGCCGACAAAGTTTCTTCCGCGCAGGTGTTCTTCGAGTCGTGTGATGAAGACGCGCCAGTCGGAGAGTTCGCAGTACCCCCATTGCCAGACAGGAATTCCGACGACTCCGTGAACCGGGGTTCGTGGTTGTCGACGGCGAGGTTGGAGCAGGGTGCCGGTGCGGCCCCGGAAGCGGATCAGCAGTCCTTCGTTTTCCAGCGTAGCAAAAACGCGTACCGCCACTTTCTGATCAACCTTAAAAAACGCTGCAATCTCCCGAGTCGTGTAAAACTGCTGCGCTTTGCGACTGCGGCAATGCTGGGCAATTTGGCGGAGTTCAGTCAGCAGGGCATGAATTTGTGTGTGCCCGGTTGCTAGTCCCGCGTAAGAAGGGCGCAACTCTTCCAATGGTGGCAACTTGCGTGGCGATTGAATATGTTCCTGTGTCATGATGGTGGGTTATTTTCTATGAGGACAATATGAAGAGTTGGTTTTATTCTGTCCAGAGAATAGTATTCCCCAGATGAATATTACATGGACAACACCAAGTGCTGACAGCAGTGGCTCCATGCCGGTGGGGAACGGTGAAGTGGGGATCAATCTCTGGGTTGAAGAGGCGGGGGGGGACACCGACATCCTGTTCTACATCAGCCGTACTGATGCGTGGGATGAGAATGGCCGGCTCTGTAAACTGGGGCGTGTCCGGCTACGTCTGAATGTGCCACCGCACCCCTTTCAACAAACGCTCGATCTGGCCCGCGGCAGTATCGAGTTGCGCTGCGGTCCCGCCACGCTTTCCGTTTGGGTGGATGCGCATGCCCCGGTCATCCGCATTGATGGCCACAGTTCCGAACCAGTGCAATTGCGCGCCAGCGTTGAGCTGTGGCGCACAGCGCCGCGCACCGTGACGCTGAAAAAGGAAGAACACAGTTTTGCCGGACAGGACATCACGCGCGAACCGATTGTCATCCTTCTGGATACAGTGATTCCCGGCCAGCTGAATCGCGTGGCCTGGTGCCATCGCAACACCGCTTCATGCTGGGCCAAGACGCTCACGGTGCAGGAACTCGAATCGCTCATCCCTCAATTCAACGACCCGCTAATGCATCGCACGTTTGGTGCGGTATTGTCTGGTGAAGGTCTGGTCACCGTTGACGACCTTACGCTTGCAACCCAGAAACCCCGTCGTAGGTTTTCCCTCACCGTACACACCCATACCGCTCAAACCGAAACCGTGGAAGAATGGTTCGGAGAACTGCTTCAAATTCCTCAAGGTAGGGCGAGGCGTCCCGCCGAGCCGGGAGAAGTTCACCAGGATTCCGGTGCTGCCGACCGCTCTGCACACGACGCCTGGTGGCAGGAGTTCTGGCAACGGAGCTGGATTCACATCACCGGCTCCGAGGAAGCCGAAACTGTTACGTGTGGCTATACGTTGCAGCGCTTCATTAACGCCTGTTCCGGATGCGGCGCATTGCCGGTCAAATTCAATGGCTCACTCTTTACCGTCGATGCCCGCGAGCCGGATGAACATTTCGACCCCGATTACCGCCGGTGGGGCGGTTGCTATTGGTTCCAGAATACACGCCTGATCTATTGGTCGATGCTCGCGAGCGGCGACTTCGATATGATTCAACCATGGTATGGCATGTTCCGTGACGCGTTCCCATTGGCCGAGGCGCGGGTGCGCCATTATTACGGGCATGGTGGCGTTCTCTTCCCGGAGACGATGCAGTTTTGGGGTGCCTATCGGAATGACGACTACGGGTATGACCGCGCCGGCAAGGAACTGGGCTTGACGGACAACGCCTATATCCGCCGCTACTGGCAGGGTATGCTGGAATTGCTGGCTGAACTGCCGCCGCTACCCCAGCGTCGTGAAGTATGGACGCAAAAACGCTATCTCATTCCGGCGTTGCAGTATGATGTGAACAGCAATTGGGAGAATCCTGAACTCTATGCCATTTTCCCGTATCGGCTCTATGGTGTGAGCAAGCCGGATCTCGAAGTGGGCCGCGAAACATTTGAGCGGCGGACAAACCGTCAGACGGGTGGCTGGTCCCAGGATGTCATACAGGCCGCCTTGCTAGGACTGACGGAAGAGGCGCGGCGTGGTGTGGTAAAGAATTTCTCCACGTCTCATCCGGGTAGCCGGTTCCCGGCCTTCTGGGGGCCCAACTTTGACTGGATTCCCGATCAGGACCATGGCTGCGCTGCCATGCATGCCCTGCAAAAGATGTTGCTGCAATCTGACGACGGGAAAATCTTCCTGTGTCCCGCCTGGCCGAAGGACTGGACGGTGCATTTCAAGCTTCATGCCCAGAATCAAACCACCATCGAAGCGAAAGTTGAAAATGGTCAGATAGAATTGCTCAATGTCACCCCTTCCTTGCGTCAAAAAGATATTCAATAGGAGATAAAATGGACTTTCCAATGCAACAGCCTTCCGCCCGCAAGATGTCGGGCAGTTCTGCCCGATCCGGTGCTTTTGATATGCGCAAGCAACTCACGCCGGAACGCCTCACCATTGTGATGTGGGATCAGGCGTACCTGCTTCGGCATGGGCCGGGAGGCTCGTTTCAGGATTTTGATCGCGTCCTTGATGAAACCATTGAACGTGGTTATAATACTCTCCGCCTTGATCCGATGCAGCAGTGGATTGACTTGGCTGAGCCGGACAAGATCTTGTCCTGGCCTGATCCGAAACAGCCCTACATGCCCTGGTGCTGGAACACAGCCGTCAGTGGCCCTGTGGGACGCTGGCAGATTGAATTCATGGAAAAAGTCCTGAAGCGCCGCCATGATCTTTCCTACACGCTAAGCTCCTGGTGGTTCTGTGGTGAGAACGGGCCGACCCCGCGTCGTACGCCCCGGACGCATATGGAAGCCGCCGAGATGTGGGTGGAATTGCTTACCCAGTGGAAAAGTCGATTCGGGTTCGATGGGCTTGTGTACGTGGATCTTGAGAATGAGACGCCTTTTTTTCTTCCCGGATTCATGGATCGGTTCAGCAAGGCCGGTGAGGGCCAGATTGCGGCACCGGGTTGTTATCCCCCTGGGCAGGCGCAGTTGTTGACGTCTGAACTCAATGATGCGATGAGATATCTGCGTGCTGAATTTCCGGAGTTGCTGTTTACGACGTCGATCCATGGCGATCTTCGCTGGCTCGATCTGGCGGTGGAATTTGACTGCCTGGATGTTCATTTTTACTCCGACGCCGACCCGCGTTGGCAGGTGCGCACGAAGTTTCATTCGGCGATGTCCAAGTTCTTTACGGAAACCGCATGGCAGAAGGATTTCAGCGACCGCTGCATGAAGACACACCGGGCCATGGCGCCGATGCTGCGGGCCGCGCAGCGGGACAAACTCCGGCAATTCGCCCAATGGGCCGAGGCGCGTGGAATGCCCTTGACCACCAGCGAGAGCTGGGCGGCTTGGTTCTACATTGACAGTCCCGATCTCGACTGGGGCTGGCTGTTGGACTGGTCCGCCTGGTCGGTGGATGACGCGGTTGAGTTTGGCATGTGGGGCTGGACGCCTCACAACTATTGCCAGCCGCATTTTGCCAACTGGCAAGACATCGCCTGGCACCAGCGCCTGACAGAGCGCTTCCTGAAAGGCTGAGCCGCTTGTCGGCTGTATGCGGGGCTACGTAGCCGCGCCTACGTAATGGGTCACTCACGTAGGGGTAAATCTTCCAGGATGAAATTCAAGAGAAGATTCAACCCGCTTCGCTGGAGTTCACGGAGGTGCGGAGGGGACTTACTGGACGAAAAAGAAAATGTTGCGGCAATTTTCTAATTGCGAGTACCCGATTAAAAAATTGCCACAACACCGTTCCTCGAGGGAAAACCGAGGCTTTCGATGTCCTTCGGACAAATAAAACCATTATCCGCTCTTCCAAAAAAGGTGTTTTGCGAATTTTGTAACTGGTGTACCCGCCAGGTTCAAAATTCGCAAAACACCTTTTCTTCTCTCTCTCGCCCTCCGATCCCTCCAGCGAAGCGGGTGGTAAATCCCCCCCCCTATAAGTGTCCCGTTACTTCCATTGTGGTTTTGTTGTCTGTCACCGGGATTCGCCCTCCAAGGAGGTGATCAAGCATAAGAGATTGAAGCCCAACAAGATCCCCTCATTGGAGGGGCACGCGAAGCGGGGGTGGGTCTCGTCCCTAGAAAGCCTTAACTTAGCACCATTCTTGTCTGTCCCCAGTCGGTTACAGTTACGTTGCGCAAGATCTTGAAATTGTACACATAAAAGAGGTATGATGAAAAAAAAGAGGTTATTAATGACATCGAAAGAGCGAATCGTTGCAGCGCTTGCTGGTAAACCGGTTGACCATCTGCCGTTCAGTCCATTTCTTGCTTACGTATGGGAATACTTCCAGAAGCCGATTCAGGAGGCCGGATTTCTGGATTTTCACAAGTCAATCGGGGCTGATCCGCTTTGGCGAGGCACCCCTTGTCCGGTGCGTACCGAGATTCACGCGGACGTAAAGTGTGCCAGTTTTGATGAGGGTGGGCGGACTGTAACGGTGGTCGACACCCCCGTTGGCTCGCTGCGAATGGCGAGCATAAAGAGCGAATCCGGCAACACGACATTTCTTGTCGAGCACCCTTTGAAGACCGAAGAGGATTATAAAGTGCAAGCCTGGATCGAGGAGCATAGTCGTCTTGTGCGTGATCCGGAACCGATGGCCCGGCACTTGGCCGGCGAAGGACGAGAGGGACTATCCCTCGGCTTGCTCGTGCCCCGCATGAAGTCGGCCTATCAGTCGCTCGTGGAACACCACGCCGGCACGGAGGAACTGGTCTATGCCCATGCCGACTTCCCGGATACGGTCAACACCCTTTGGGAGATCATGGTGGAAAAGGACGTTGAGGCAGCTCGCATGGCGGTGGAGTCCGATTATGACTACTTCATTACTTGGGAGGACTCCAGTACGCAGAATTATTCCCCGGATGTCTACAATCGTTATATTGCCTCGGAAATTTCGCAATGGTGCGCTATCGTCGGTACCCATGGTAAACAGTATATTCAGCATGCCTGCGGGCACGTGGCCGCCCTGATCGAGCCAATGAGGGCGAGTGGCATTGTAGCGGTGGAGAGTCTGTCGCCCTGTCCGACAGGTAACCTGACTTTAGCCGAAGCCAGGAAGATCGCCGGGTCCTCGCTCGGAATCATCGGAGGGATCGAACCCACGCAGTTCCTCCGACTGTCGATGAAGGATCTTGCTCCTTACGTGGAACAGGTGATCAGCGATGGGCGGGGCGGACCATTTGTTCTGGCTAACTCCGACTCCTGCCCGCCTGGCGTGACCGTGGAAAAATTCAGACTGGTAGCCGATATCAGTCGGCAAAGATAATCTAATGAGCCTCTTGCAAAACCCCTAACCCAGCATAGCCTAAAAAAGGCAGTAGGCTCAGTCGGTTGCTGTCCGACAAGTAACCTGACTTTAGCCGAAGCCAGGAAGATCGCCGGGTCCTCGCTCGGAATCATTGGAGGGATCGAACCCACGCAGTTCCTCCGGAGTCGGTGTTACCGCTTCTTGATTATTTCAATATCGAAAGAATGTTCTCCTGGGTAAGCAGAGCGCTTTCTTCGGGTCGTTCCAGAAAACTCCTGACATCTTCAACGAGAACTGCGCAATCCAGAGCCCGGATCCGTTCGATCAGGTATAACTTCCAACTCGAAGCAGTGCATACGCCATCTCCCTGGGTTTGATCCAGCGCGTTTTGGAGCTGCTCCAGATTAGGTTCCACCGGAGGGCGCTTGGCCCGATACCACACAAGGTCATACCAGTCCCGGCCTTTAGGATATTGCCGTGTCATGAGGGCATGCGCCTTCCCTGCCATCAACGACGGCAGATCGTAGTAGCGCAGTGATAGCAGTGCATGCCTGTTCACAATGCCGGTCTCGGTGATCGCTCCTGATGGCGGGCGGCTGTCGATCTCCAGCTTAATGGACATATTCTGATCCGGCATAGCGGCCAAACCCGCTTCCTTCAGGAGGCCGGCGACTTTGATCCACGATTTATGCACGGTGGTTTTATCAGCCCAACTCACCTTGGCATCAAATCCTGCCAAGGCAAGATCGTGTTTTACCTTCTTCATCCACTTCTCCGGAGTGTAACCAGATTTGCGCTCCAATGAGAAATCAAGATCTTCAGAAAATCTGGGAAGCGAATGAATAAAGCGAAGCGCTGTCCCACCAACAAACGCGAGGTTAACGAAGGCTTCACTCTCATGAAGCGAACGCAGAACCATTGCCTGCACATACTCCCGCAGAAGGTTCAGCTTGTTTGACGGATCCGGGATGTCCTTGATGAGCTCCAACGCGGCTTCTTTCATAATTCAATGGCTCCTTCTTCATCATCCTTCATGGATACCCATAAAGCTGCCGCTTTATTCAAACGTGGCGAATCAAAGCGTTTCGCATAGTCCCGCAAAACCTCTTCGTTGACGACTCCCTTGTTCTGGAACCTCATGCCGGCCATTCGTGACTCATCCCAACGGCCTTTCTCAAGATGCCACAAATCCAGCAAGGCTTTTTCGGGCCTGGCAATAAACACGTTGTCGCCATTGATTTCCTGAAGACGATACCCAAAGAAAGCTATCTCCTTGAGCGTTCGGTACTGGAATGCGCCCAGCGTGTTCTTGAATGACCGAGTAACGCGCTGCGTCACGCATGTGTAGGTCACTACTTTCTCAGGAATCAACCCGTAAAACCCCAAAGCCCAGTATGTGCTGACATACGAAGGGGCGTACATCCTGTTTGCCAGCAGAGCCGGATTGATCCTTACAGCCGCGCCCTTCTCCGGAAATGCATACATTCCTCTTCGCAAAGGACAAAGCTTGCCACTCTGACACCACCGCGACAACTGGATCCTGAGGGTCTCCCGTCTTTCTCCCGACAACTGGACAACAGACGCCAAATCAAAAAATCCCTGCTTACCTAGCAGTTCTGTTAAATCTCCATATTTCATTTACGTTAATATACATTAATGTTTATTATTGTAAACAAATTCCGGAATGAGTTCGGCATTGGCGTCCAGCATCTCGCTAAGCAGGAGTTCGGGCGCACAGTCGCAATCACGCAGGCAGGCATCCAGTGCCACGGTCTCAAGCGCGAGTTTCCTGTTCTTTTGAAGCACCACATCCACGCTCATTTCCGAGAGCGCAATATGCTGGTGCGGCCAAGTAAGGAAAAATCGGGGTAACTCCTCTGGCGGGGCTTGCATCTGGATGGCATGTTTCGACACGGTGGCCGGCAGTTCCACAATGGCCTCGTCCGGAAGTCCTTTGATCAGACCTTCGTTTGGATTGTTGCCCGACAGGAAATGATAAGATCCGGTTTCTCCACTGAGAGCCTGCATGACCTTGAATATCTGCTCACGCTCCGGCTCCTTGAGGAATTTGCGGAAGTTTTCGGAAGTCTTGAGATGCCAGCCAATTTCAGCCCCTCCTTTTTTGTTTTTGGCGTCGCCCCGGCAGCAGGCATCCCAGGTGAAGAAGGTCTCCGGTTTGAGCCGGGCACCAGCAGTGGGAATATAGTCGAAGTTATGCCATTGCCCGCAGCCAAAAAAATATCCCATGTCGCGATACATGTAATATTGGGTTTTGTCCATCTGCGCCCAGGCGTGCTTCTTGTCGGGCGAAAGCGTACGCAATTTTGCCAGCAAGTCATCGCCTGTGCTGAGCTGTGTGGCCCGCTGCAGGATATGGAAGCCTGCAATCTGATAAATCGAACGCAGGAGTGCGAGATTGAAATGGCTGCCAGCCCCAATAACTGTAATTTTCATCGATGATCCTCGCATTTACCTAGTTTCGAAATGACGCAAGTACTAAGTGAGTTCCGCAACGGTCACACGTTTGGCGGTTCGTCCAGTGACTTTCCAAGTGGCAATTTCGTTGGCTCGTACTGGGCCTAACGTTATGGCTCGATTTTGCCAGCTCAGGCTGGGGCGACAGGCTTTCCCTGTCGTTTCCTGGATGCGCAGGATGAGGCCAGACCCCGATGCGGCTGGCTTGATGGCGAGAACTTTCAGGGTGAGAGGCCTGATCGACAGCAGTGAGCCTGAACGCGGCAAGTCGCCCTGCGTGGCTGGTACTGTTTGGATCACAGGCGTTTCCAATGACTGGCCGGAACGGCGGCTGACGAAAAAACGGAACTTCAATTCGCCCTGATCCATGACGGGATGCCAGGGCTGGCCGTTGCCGCCGCTATCGGCGTAGTGCGCGGCGCGACACACCGTCGCTTGCAGGCTCCCCGCATGGAGGTCGAAGTTGTAAAGCGAATCGCTGGCGAACGTGTAGCGGCCTTTCACCCAGGTTCCACCCGGCATTTCTCCGCTCGAACTGCGGTGGACTGTCCCGCCTGGTACTTCAAACTCCGCTGTGTCGCCGAAGTCTGACAGAACCAGTTTCAGCCGAGCCTTGCGCTCATTCCAATGCACCCGTGCGGCGAAGTCCAGAGCATCGCGGCCATGATCCTGAGTGATGTGCAAGTCGAGCCGGGAAGCCCCGCCTTCGAGTCGAACCCACTTTACCGAACGCAATGGGCCGCATTCGAGATCCTCAACCTGGGTGATCTTCCAGCGATGCAAGATCTTTTGCTGATCGGTTTCGCCCTCCGACATATCCCCCCACGAGCCGCCAGTATCCGCGACGGTAATGGCCGAGAGCCGAACGTTGCCCCATAACCGGATTGAGTTCGTTGCCGGGAGGACATTCAGGGGAACGGGTTTCCCGGTTTGAGGTTTTGCGCCCTCGACCCAGCCCAGTGTCAACACGTTCCAGCCAAAGGCGGGCAGTTTCACTGGCACGACGACGCGTTTGCGCCAAGGGTCTTGCTTGAAGAACAGGTGCTCGGTGGTAATTTCCTGGAAAGGAAGGCATTTTCCGGTCGGCCCGCGAACTTCAACAGGGACTTCCAGAGGCCGGTTTCGGTAACCAAACAGGGGGCGGTAATCAAGGCATGCTTCCAGTTCCACCAGGCCTGAGTATTCCTGGGGATGCGGGTTCCAGACGAGGAAGGGAACGGCTGTCGGGTAATCGCCACGCACCGGTGGCACACGGGTGTCTATCCGTGATGCCAGCGCATTGAGTGCCGAAAATTCGACCTGCTGCGCGGTGTGCTGCGCATGGCCGAGTGAGGCAAACTGATCGTCATAGGCCCGCTCGATGCTTGAGCCGGGCAGGATGTCGTGAAAGGAATTGAACAGCACGGCGTCCCAGGCTGAGTTGAGCTCGGCGGGCGGGTGTTTCAAGGCTGAAGCAATGAGGGTATCGCTACGCTCGGCACGTGCGACAGCGGTTTCAGTCTTGCGGTAGGCGAATTTAAATCGGGCGGCACTGGCATAGCAGCCGCGCAAACAATAGTTCATCTCGCCGCGGTGGATTGGCCAGTCGATGCGCTCGGCGCGGAGTGCGCTAAACAGTTTCCGTAAGCCGGAATGGACAACGCGCACCTCGGGATGCCGTGCCGCCCATTCACGGATATCCAGCAGTGTACGCCGTGTCGGGCCGCCCCCGTGATTGCCGAGACCGTAGAAGGCGCCGATATTGTTGAGACCGTCTTTGGCGGCAGCGGCGAGAAGGGCATCCAGCCGACGCGGTATTTCGTCACGTTCAAGGCCATACCAGGCAACGGGAGGCCGATAGGTGAGCACGCGACCGCCTCCTGCGCCCTCCCACCAGAATGCCGGTGAATCAAGATGCATCTGGGCTTCCGCTGGCCGAGTGCAGGCGAAACTATCAATTCCTGCGGCGGCAAAAATGTCCGGCAGACCTGCGCTATGGCCGAAACTATCCGCCGCCCAGGCGATCTTGACCCGCTGATTAAATTTATCCTGAAAATAGTGCTGGCCACGGTGAAAGTGCCGGAGGAACGTCTCCGTAGCGGGGAGGTTGGTGTCGGGTTGAACCCAGGTGCCGCCGACGATTTCCCAGCGGCCCGCCTGAACCTGCCGGGCAATGCGCTTGAACGTGGCCGGATCGTTGGCTTCGATATGTTGATAAATGGCAGCTTCGCCGCGGATGAAGGTGAGTTCGGGGAATTCATCCATCAAGTCCAGCACAGTCCGGCAGGTGGCGATGCCTTCATTGAGCCCTTCACGCCAGTCCCATAACCAGACCGGGTCAAGATGTGCGTTGGCAATAAGATGGAGTGTCGGTTTCTTTATCATAATAACGGATTCTTTCCGAGTTCGCCTGCCACAGGTAAAACCAGATTTCGTCGTGCATCGTGGCCGGCTTCGAGGTAACGCAGGAGTTGGTATCCCAGAATGGTGGCGAGACTGATTAGCACGGAGGAGATTACGAAGATCATCAGTTCGTACTGCAGTCCGAGGTGGATCAGCCAGATGAATTGCATCCAGATGATGGGCAGTGAAAACAGGCCTTGGATGCCCATAACCATGAGCACGCCATGATGGGGAATCCCCCGGCGCGGTTCGGCTCCGGCAGCGACTTTCCGGAGATCACTCCAGATGGAATGGACCAGTCGCAACCAAAGGGCAAGGATCAGAACCAGTGAAGGGAGATAGACCGAAAGGATGAAGGGTACCGCCTGCGGCATGAAGCTCATTTTGAAAGCGAAATGCCATTTAAACAAAGGAATGTCAATACTACCATGGCTTCGCATCAGGAAGATCAACAGGGGAACCATGGCGATGTTCGCGACGAATGAAAAGGTGACCATATGCAGGGAGCGCATGAGCCACCTCGGGATGGTGGGTACGGAGGGGGTGGTGTCGTTGACGGCCTCGAAGCCAGATGGCTCCCAGGGGGCTGGCGCCCGGTAGTCGGCGTCGCCGCCAAGTTCCTGCCACTTGCGGTAGGCCAGCACGTAGCAGATGGTGGAGGGGATGGAGGTGAGCCAGAACCAGAGGAAGAGGTAGCGGTACCCGAACGTGGAGCCGTGGTTGAGTTTGAGCACGACATCCATGAACACACCGGCTACTATCCCTGCCACAATGACAGCTGCCGACCGGATCATCGAGTTGGCCGAACTCAATTGCCCATAACGGGACTTGGGCATCAGCCGCATGAAGGCGGGTAGCATGCAGCACCCCCCCAGCGCGCCGGCGAAAACACCGACAAACGTATTTCCCATGTTCATCCAGAAATACAGTTGTGGGGGAAAGGTAATCGTCAGCCAGATCCAGCCTCCGAACCCGGTGATGGCGCCAAAAATGGACTGATAGGTCAGGATGCGCATGGGATGCCACCGATCCACGTAGATCGCAGCAAAATAGACCGCCACCACGCCGATGATCTGGCCCACCATGCCGAGCTTGCCCATTTGATTCATGCTTAAGCCCATCTCAAGGTTTAGAAACAGGCCGAAAATACCCCCGCAACAGGTTATGGCAAAAAAGGCCTGGGATAAATAGAAGTACCAGTAGAAGCGGGTGCTGAAGGACTCCTTCATATAGATCCGGAAGTTAGCCACAAAATCGCGTACGGGGCTGATGTGGGATTCATCGCTTTTGGGGACAGGCGGATACTCGCCCTCCTTCACGAAAAAGCACATCAGGCCGAACCCGAATAAATATAGCAGCGCTCCGCCGGTCATAACCTCGCGCATGTATGTTAAACTGATGGGGAAGATGAAGCCGCTATAGAAGGCACCCGTTCCGGTACCGACAATCCGGAATAAACCGGTGAACCGGCCCAGCAGGTGGGGCGGCACGACGTCGTTAAACAAATACCAGTAGACCGAATTGACGAACAAATTGAAGAACGAGAACATCATAACGAACATGCCGATCAGCACCATGGTCATGGTGGCCGGGGCGACCTTTGAGAAGCCTGGTATCCAGGTTGTTACCAACGCGCTGATTTCCTCGCTCCAGCCGATCGCTATCAGGCTGAGGCAAAGAAATGGCATGGTATAAAGAATGAAGGGGATGCGCCGCCCAAAACGGCCTCGGTGACGATCACTTTTGAAACTAACCCAGGGGCATACGGTGAGATTCAGGATGGCCGGGAGCGTGGTCAGGATCAGGGAGAGCCAGAAGGAGGGCATCCCCAAGTTTTGCATCTTAAGGGGAATAACGTTTCCCACGGATTCCATCAAGGTGAAGCAGAAGTCGCCCCACAGCAGCCAGCCGAAAAGCATAACAATAGTATAACGAGTGTAGACAAGGGTGCCGCAACGCAATTCCTTGGTCACGGGGGCAGATGGTGCGTCTGTCGTCAAACCGGCTCCTTACATATGCATTGCATGATCATTAAACCTTTGAACCCTGTAGGGCCGGCGCTTGCGCCGTGCCGCCGTCACAACGGTCTGCTATAGTTTGAAAAGAAAAAGAGTAATCGAGAAACGACCCTTTACACCACATTATCAGATCGGCATCAGTTCATGATGATTGACATGGGCATACGCTTGGGATGATAACTCTCGTACAGAATTGGTTGCATGTGTAAACGAGGAGATCGCGATGAACTTTCAGCCGGACTTTAGAAACTTTGCCAAAGTCATGAGGAACGAGCGGCCAGCACGGCTCCCGCTGTATGAGCATATTGTTTGTGCCGAGGCTATGGAGAAGATTCTTGGTGCCAGTTTTGCGGGACTCGAGAAAGGCCACGGACCAGAGCTGCAGGAGTATTTTCGACAGCATTGCCGGTTTTTTCGTGAGATGACCTACGATACCGTCTCCTACGAAGTCTGTATTGGCGCAATATTTTCAGGACACACGGCGTTATGTGGTGGGCAGGGGCCGATTCAGTCACGGGCTGATTTTGAGGCCTATCCCTGGGCCGAACTGCCAGGGCTTTACTGGACGCTTGCCCGGCCCAGGCTGGATGCCCTGGTGGCGGCCTTGCCGCCCGGCATGAAGGCCGTCGGTGGGGTAGGCAATGGAGTATTTGAGCTCGCTGAAGCACTCGTCGGGTTGGAGTATCTCCCGCTCATCCAGGTTGATGATCCCGAACTTTATGCGGATTTATTTAAGGCGATCGGCGATTTGATGTGTTCCATTTGGGGTGAGTTCATGGCGCGGTATGGTGAGTATTTTGTGGCCTGCCGGTTTGGTGACGATCTGGGTTTCAAGTCATCGCTGCTGACCAATCCGGCCACGGTTCGCGAGCAGATTATTCCCCAATATCGCCGGGTGATCGATATCATCCATGGGGCGCGGGGCTTGTTCCTCTGGCACTCTTGTGGTTGCATTTTCGAAATCATGGAGGATGTCATCGCTCTGGGAATCAATGCCAAGCACTCCAACGAGGATACCATTGCGCCGTTTGGCCGGTGGATAGCCGAATACGGGAGCCGAATTGGCCTGGTGGGTGGGTTCGGCATGGACTTCCTGTGCAGTGCCAGTGAGAGTGAAGTCTATGCGGCGGTAGTGGAGCAGGGAAAGACGTTTCGTGCGTCCGCACGCGGGTATGCGCTGGGATCCGGAAATTCCATTCCCACCTACGTTCCCGTTGAAAACTATGTGGCCATGATCCGGGCGGCTCAGGCCATTCGCGCAACTGAAATCGGATAAAAGTATAGTGCTGGAAGGAAGTTCATAACATGAATTCACGCCAACGTTTCGAAGCCGTAATACAAGGGAAAATCCCCGATCGTGTACCCGTCTGTCTCCATAATTTTTTGATGGCGACACGTGAAGCCGACATCCCGCTGGAACAGTATTTGGTCGATCCTGAAGCTGCCGCCAAAGTGCATTTGCACGCATTAGAGAAATATGGCTACGATTGTATTTTGGTGGACCTTGATACCACGATGCTGGCGGAGGCAATGGGGGCAAAACGTGACAGCACGCCTGGGGAAACGGGCCATATCGCCGCTCCCGCGATTGCGAGTCTGGACGACGTTGGCCAGCTTAAGCCGGTCAACCCTGATCGTGATGGGCGCATCCCCGTGGTGCTGGAGACGATTCGTATTCTGGCCCGGCAAGTGGGAGGGGAGGTCGCCATACGTGGCAATGCGGACCAATGCGCCTTTTCCCTGGCGGGCCTGCTCAGGGGCATGGGCGACTTCATGCTGGATCTGGCAAGCGAGCCTGATGATCCCCGTATTCAGCAGCTTTTGGAAGTCAGCTATCTGAGTCACATCGCCGTGCATCGAGCCTTGAAAAAAGCAGGAGCCCATGTCACGTCGCTGGGTGACAGTCCGTCCGGACCAGACATGATTTCGCCGGAGATGTTTACGCGTTTTGCGCGCCCTTATCAGGAGCGGTTGGTGCGCGAACTGGCGGCGGACGGCATTTTCACAGTTATCCATATTTGCGGTAATACCTCGGCCATTCTTGATCAACTGGCCGAATATCCCGCCTGTGGGTTCGAGCTCGACTACAAGACTGATACGGTCAAGGCCAAGACCACGGTGGGGCAACGGCATGTGTTGTTCGGTAATGTGGATCCGAGCGGGGTGCTTGCGACGGGGACGCCGGATTTGGTAAGGAAGGCCACGCGGCAGTTAATGGAATGCTGGAAACCCGGTGGACGTTTTGTCCTGAATGCCGGTTGCGCCATTCCACCCACGACACCGCCCGAAAATCTATTTGCCTTCATGCAAACGGCCCGGGAATTTGGCGCCTACTAGCAGCCTGTTGAAAAACTATTCGACTTCCGTAGGGCCGTCGCGTGCGACGTGCCGCTGTCGCTGTTACCGCCACGTCTCCATCTTTTTGAGCAACGACTGGGCGTGATCTGCGTTTTGGACGTTGTCGAGGGTGATCCAAAGGCCTTCCGGGCGTAATTCAACCATGAACAGATCCAGTTCGTTGATGGCATCGAGTCGCAGTTGGAGTCCTTTTCCGGACGCCTGGCATTTTTTGTAGACGGGTAACCAATCCTTTGACGTTCCGTGCCCATCCCCATAGACCCATTGAATGGCGTTGAGTTCCTTGATGCCGAGTAGGCTGTCGAGATGGCGCAGGGCATTGGGCCCATCGAGATGATAGATTGACGCCTCGAGCTGGCGGCATTCCTCTGCAATTCCGGGAAGGAACAGGGTGTCGAACATCTCTTTCGAGATCATGCAGGAAAAATCGTTTGATGGCACATACCAGCGCTTGGTCGAGACAATTCCGGGCCAAGCGGTGAATGCCTGGCCGGCGCCGGCCAGTTTTCTGAAGTAGAAATCCATGATGAAGACATTAGCCTGATTAACAGGGCCAAGTAACCGTTGCACCGATTCGGCCGCATCGATCATGTCCAGGTTGAAGTTGAGCGGATCCCGGAATGCCGCTATGGCGTCGCCGCCGGGATGCAGGTCGGTGATGCCGGTATAGAAGAGGCCGCGGCCCTTTGCCAGCATGGCGTCCGTTATGGATAAGATCTTTTTCCAGTAGAAATTCTTTTCCGAGAACGCCAGTGTGTCGACATGAGCCCAGTCGTGCAGAACGGGTATAGACCAGCTGGTCCAATCCCCATACTCCAATTCCTGGCCGAAAAATGCGCTGAAAACCTCGGGGCCAAGATTTGGGTACGCCATGGGGAGGGCATCGCCGTAGTAATGGGTGTTGCGGGCGATGGCGCAGTTGAAATCCGCGACGTATTCTTCATCCATCCAGCGTTCGCGGTGGTTCTTCCAGTTCTTCTTGGCGGGCCAGACCGGATTCGCTTTTGGAAGTTGGATGATCGTGACGGGACGGTCAATGATGTCGCCAGCCCAGAAGGCGTCTTGCCGTGCCAGGCGTGTTTCCCAGTCCGGGAGATTGTTGATCGGCATTATGGTCATTATATATTCCTCAGATTATGAGCGGGCGTCTCTTGATGTCTGCTTGGATAATAAGCTATCGGCCCGAGCCGCGCCAGATTATCAGCGCGGCATCAGTTCAGGGTGCTTGACTTGGCCTTGCTGGAATCTGCCAGGTGACCGTTCCCCATGAGCACCGGCAGCGCTGGGCGGTGCGTACACTGATGCCTGTCTGATAACATGGCATGGCCGGAGGATTTCTGCTTAAATATCCACATGGTGATGGGTGTACCCGCGAGGACTGGGTGCCGCCTTCTAGGAGCCTTTTCAATACGAGGATTCAGCGATGACGAGAAGAGAGCGAATTCGAGACATTATTGCGGGGAAGCCGACTGACCGGTGCGGGCTGTGGCTGGGCAATCCCTATGACGAGAGCTGGCCGGCCTTGCATGCCTACTTCGGGACGAAGACGGAGGAGGAGTTCAGGCAAAAGCTGGGGGATGATTTTCGATGGATTTGCCCGCAATGGTTTCCGGATGTGTATCGCCATCCTCAGGGGCTTGGCATGTTCGATGCCAGTGAAAAAAAACACAGCCATGGTCAGGCGGGGCCGCTGGCGGACTGTGAGGATGTCTGCGGCGTGGAGGCGTTTCCCTGGCCCAATCCCGACTATCTGAATTTTGATAGTTGTCTGGAGGTTTTGCGCAACACCGGTGAGTATTACCGGGCCAGCGGGTTTTGGACTTGTTTCTACCATAATATCATGGACCTCTTTGGTATGGAGGATTATATGGTGAAAATGCACACGCATCCCGAGGTCGTGCAGGCGGTGACGGATAAGGTGTGTGGTTTCTACTATGAGGCAAATGAGCGTTTTTTTGCCCAAGCCGGGAATTTGGTCGACGGGTTCTTCTTTGGAAACGACTTTGGAACGCAACAGGATTTGATCTGTGGTCCAGCCCAGTTTGATGAGTTCATCATGCCCTGGTTTGTGCGGTTTACCGATCAGGCGCATGCGCACGGGTATCAGGCGATCTTGCATTCCTGTGGCTCGATCCATAAAGTCATTGACCGCTTGATTGACGCGCGTGTGGATTGTCTTCATCCTCTCCAGGCGAAGGCTGCCAACATGGAGGCCGAGGTGCTTGCCCGTGATTTCAAAGGCCGCATTACCTTTATGGGCGGGATTGACACGCAGCACCTTCTGGTTCACGGAACACCCGCTGAGGTGAAAGCCGATGTGCGTCGTGTCAAAAAATTGCTGGGGCCGCGTCTGATCGTGAGTCCCAGTCACGAGGCCTTGCTTCCCAATGTGCCCCCGCAAAATCTTGAAGCATTGGCTCAAGCGACACTGGAACAATAAGACCAAGGAGCGCGCTTAATGAAGACACAATGGATTAGTACGACCCGCGAGCATGAATGGCTAGCCGGCTGACTCTATTCGGTTGTCTCACTGCCAATGCGGTTGCCTTCGAGAATCCCGATCACTCCCGGGTGGTGGTCGTCGCCAATCCTTTCAAAAATAGAACGGTTATGTGTGATAGGGTATGAGGCAGAGGCCGTTCGTATGGTGCTCGTGCCTGAGTCTTTCAATACGGTCATTTTGAGATCCTGATCATGACTAATGAGAAAAATAACTGGTTTACGCAGGCCCGGTACGGGATGTTCGTTCATTATGGACTTTATAGCCTCCTGGGGCGGGGAGAATGGGCGCTCAACCGGGAACAAATTCCGCTTGAGGAATACCGGGGGTTATCGGAGCGTTTTAACGCTGCGAAATTCGATGCTGAAGCGCTTTGCGACTTGGCTGTAAACGTCGGCATGCGCTACATTGTGCTGACCACGATGCATCATGAAGGTTTCCGGCTCTATGACACCTCGCTCAGCGATTTCTGCACGACTAAGACCGCTGCCCGCCGCGACCTGGTGGCTGAACTGGTTGCCGCCGCCCGCAAGCGGGGCTTGCGCGTGGGGCTCTATCACAGTCTGAATAACTGGCACGATAAGCCGGATTCCGTGGCGGCGCTAGAGGATCCGGCCGACAAACGGCAGTTCATTGACAACACCTTTGCCCGCATACGGGAACTGGTGACGATGTTCAATCCCATTGATGTCCTGTGGTATGACGGCTGGTGGCCGTTTAATGCCGAGGGCTGGGAAGCTGAGCGGATGAATGCCATGGTGCGGGAAATCCAGCCGTCTATTCTCTTCAACGGCCGCAACGGGCTGCCTGGCGACTTTGCCACCCCTGAGGGCCATCTGGGCTCCCCGAAACCTTGGCGGCCGTGGGAGGCTTGCATGACGATGAACAACAGCTGGGGCTATCACGCCGGCGACCATGACTGGAAATCACCGGCTCAGATCGTGGATTTGCTGGCCACCTGCGCCCAAGGGCGGGGAAATCTGTTGCTCAATATCGGGCCGACTGGTGATGGTTCGGTCCCAGAGGAATCAGCGCGGGTGTTGGAGACCGTCGGCGGCTGGTTGAAACGCTATGGCGAATGCATTTTTGACACCGATCAGTTCACCTTTGATTTGCAGGAGCGGGGGAATCATCGTGGCGATTGGAGTTTCCACGGGCCGCTGACGACGAAGGGAAACACTCTTTACTGGCTTGTGAGACGCTGGCCCGGCGAAATGGTCGTTCTTGCAGGGCTGGAATGTCAGGTGCGCAGGGTTAGGTTGCTCGGGTCGAATCAGCCTGTCGTTTTCAAGCAGGAAGGTGGTCGGTTGACCCTTTCGGGCCTTCCCGTCAATCCTCCGGATCCGGTTTGCCCGGTCATTGCATTGGAGTGTGACCGCCCGCCCGTGATGTATCTCACCGGGGGGCTTCGCATTCCCTCGGTACCGCACCCGCATTATGATCCTTGCCCTTCTGACATCGCCCACTGATTTTCGGAAGAGCGTTGGTGAAGACTAAAAAAAATAGTTTCATGAGAAGGCCCTGAAGCAAGGGGCAATAGAGGAAAGAAAAAATGTCGGCAACCAAGAAGACGCCTAGTAACGGATATTCTGCGCATTACATTTCGGGAACCCATTGGGATCGGGAGTGGTATCGGCCGTTCCAGGAGTACCGGTTTCTGCTGGTGAAGCTCATGGATGACCTGCTGGATCTGATGGAAACCAATCCGGACTTCAAGTTCTTCCATCTTGATGGTCAGACCAGCATATTGCGTGACTACATGGAGATTCGTCCCGAACAGCGTGAAAGACTCCAAGCCCTGATCCAAAGTGGTCGTATCCTGATCGGACCCTGGTATACTATGCCAGATCTCTTTTGCGTGGGTGACGAGGCTTTGATCCGAAACCTGCTGATGGGGCGTCGAATCAGTCAGGAATGGGGGACCGAGCCGATGCCGGTGGGCTTCATTTGCGATATGTTCGGGCACCCCTCCCAGATGGCACAAATCTTTGCCGGATTCGGCCTGCACGACGTGGTGTTGGGCCGGGGGACGAACGAACATACCACCCCCTCTTATTTCCACTGGGATGCCCCCGACGGCTCCCGCGCCTTTGTCTTCAAGCTTCAGGACTACATGGGCTATGGTTCATTTGCCGTGCCCCGAGTCTGTCTAGAAAAACCGACGGCGGTTCTGGCTGACATGAAGGAGTTCGTGGCTGAATTGGAGGCGGCTGGAAAAGACGGGAAGCGTCGTGTCGAGGTACAGGAAAAACATTTCCGCCTTGAACTGGCGAAGTATGTTAATCACGAAATGGAGCGTTCAAACGGGGCGACCTTGTGTCTGATGGACAATATGGATCACATGCCCCCCGCCACTGAAGTGGCCCGCTACCTGCGCCTGATCGAAGCGGCATGCCCGACGGTTAAACCCCGGCATTCCAATCTTCCGGACTTTTTTGCGGAAGCGCGCCGAACTGCCCGCAAGGTGCCGGTACGCCACGGTGAACTCCGCGAGCCGAGCAAGAGCCGTAGTCCTTACCTGTGGCTGATTCCCAACTGCGTTTCCGCCAGGGTTCGGATGAAGCAGGCCAACGATGCCTGCCAGAACCTCCTGGAGAAATGGGTCGAACCCTTGGTGGCGCTGGCCAATCTCAAGGGTGCCGGGATATCCGGCCGCTTTCTGCAGGTTGCCTGGGAACATGTGTTGGCCAATCATGCGCACGATTCGATCTGTGGATGTTCCATCGACCAAGTGCATCGGGATATGATGTTCAGGTATGATCAGGCCCGCGTCCTCGGCGAACAGCTGCGCAACCAGGCGGTCGGGGCACTCACGGAGGGATGTGCGGATTTGGCCCGGGAAAAAGACGAATTCACGCTCACGCTCGTCAATCCCCTGCCTCAGTCGCGTGATGAGGTGGTGACCTTCGATGTGGATCTCCCCCAGGATTACCCCACCGAGTTTCGTGATGGCTTTAACACACAGACCATCAAGTCATTTGTCCTAGAGGATGGCACGGGGAAGGCCGTGCCCTATCAGCATCTGGGTTTTGTCCCCCAGACCAACGAACGGTCGCGGTATGCTCAATTCTGTTTTGTGAGTGATGGGGAGTTCATGCGTTACTCCGTGGCGGCTAAAGTGGCGCTCCCCGCGCTGGGATTCACGTCCCTGTTAGTCAAGCCGTCGGTGGTTCCGGTTCGTACATGTGGCTCATTGCGCACCGGTCCTGTTACCGCCGCAAATGATCACCTCACCATCGCCATTGAAACCAATGGAACGCTGACCCTCACCGATCGGGTGACCGGCCAGCGGTATACGGATCTGCTTACATTTGAAGACCGTAGCGAGGTTGGTGATGGTTGGTTTCACGGCCATACCCTGAATGATGAACAGTGTCTTTCATCAGCCTCTCCTGCACACGTGGCGGTCATACATGATGGGCCGGAGATGGTGACGTTTCGGGTGACGGTGGTGATGTCCGTTCCTGCGCGCTATGACCCCAAGGCCGAGTGTCGGAGTTGTGACAAAGTGCCCCTGATGATATCCAGCACTATCAGTTTGCGTCGCGGGGCGCAGGTGGTGGAAGTGGAGACCACGGTGGACAATACATCCGAGGACCACCGGCTGAAGTTGTTGCTCCCGACTGATGTCAAGAGGGCCAAGACTTACTTGGCGCATCATCCCTACGATCTGGTTGAGCGTGCTATTGCGGTCGATCCCCAGACGGCGTCATGGCAGGAAATGGAACAATCGGAAAAGCCGTTTCTGGGGCTGCAGTCCGTTGGAGCCGGAAAAAGAGGGTTGGCCTTTCTGTCGTCTGGTGGGTTGCATGAGGGGGGGATTATCGATGATGTGCGCAGAACGATGCAAGTCACCTTGTTGCGGTCATTCCGCAAGACGGTCAACACGGGAGGTGAGGAAGATGGCCTTGAAAAGGGGAAAATGGTCTATCGCTACGCCCTGATGCCCTTTGCTGGAAAATTGCCGCGAGCAAAAGCATTGACCGAAGTGGCTTGGTTGCAGGCGGGCATCATTACGCGCCAGACGGGCAAGCGGCCTTCTGGTTTTCCGCCGATGTCAGGCATAAGGCCACCTGTGCAGAGTTTTGCGGAAGTGACGAAAGGTGTTCTGGTGGTCTCCGCCATCAAGCCGCCGGAGACTGGACCGGGGTTGATCATTCGGTTATGGAATCCGACCGCGGAAACACAAACCGAGCAACTGCGTTTTTGGGCGAGGATTTCACGGGTGCAGATGTTGAAGCTGAATGAGGAACCCGATCCAGACGCCCGTCCCGTAAACATCAAAGGGCGGTCGGTTGGAATTCAAGTTTTTGCCCACAAAATTATTACGTTACGAGTGATTTTAATTATTGAAGGCTCCAATCAATAGAGTTTACAACGCATGAACTTTCACGCATCAGAGTTGCTTGATATGAGCCGTGCAAAAGCACTTGCAAGGGAGTACCGCAAGCTGTTTGGAATCCATGCGATTGTCACAGATGATAAGGGGCGTATTCTAAACGGTCGACTAGGGTGTGCCCATTGCGCCGCCGTTGAGTGTGAGCCATTACGTTGCCGGATTGTGTCCGAGTCACTGCGCTGGGGCGCGCCGTTCATGGATTTATGCCGCCGTGGATCGATGATTTGGGGAGTTCCGCTGATTATTAATCAGCAGTTGGTCGGGGGGCTGATTGCTGCTATGCCTATGAAAGGCAAACCCCGCATGGTATCTATTCGGGAGGCGTCTGACGGTCTCATGGCGCTGGCTGGCGAATATAACTTGACCAACCTTGCTTGGCTTGCCGAACACCGTTACAAGGCGGACCAGGAACGACATAAAGCCGAGGCGATCCATGAGGCCAAGGAAGGTGATTATGACCATATCCGGGCTGTCTATTTGCAGGAGGAGCCCGCCCTCATCGCGGCGATTCGCAAAGGAGAACGGGGGGAGGCACGTGCCATCATCAACCGAATTTTGGTGGGGATCTACTTTGTAGGCCGTGACCGGCTGGATTTGCTTAAGAGTCTGGTGATGGAGCTGGTGGTGATGATGTCTCGGGCGGCCGTCGAAGCAGGTGCTGATCCCTCGGGCATGCTCGGTGGTCATTACCGCGGACTGACCGAACTGGCCACGATTAAAGACGACGAGGCGCTTACCCACTGGCTGGCCGCTATGTTGGAACGTATCATGGACGCCATACATGACAATCGCCGCTATCCCAATACCATCCTGCTCAGCCGTGCCCTACGTTATATGCAGGAGCATTTGGCGGACGATCTGACGCGGGATCAGGTGGCACAGACCGCGGGATTGTCTCCGAGCCATTTTTCACACTTGATGCAGGCGCAACTGAACAGCACTTTTACCCGATTACTCGTGCGATACCGGGCGGATCACGCTGCCCAGCAACTGGTCCGAACCACCGATTCCATCGCGGATATAGCGCAGGCCTGCGGGTTTCCGGATCAAAGCTACTTTACTAAAGTTTTCAAAAGCCGGACTGGGCTCACGCCGCTGGCTTACCGCAACGATCACCGTTGACACCGTCCCATTCGACACTTCCCCCTCGTCGGCGTTGGTATTTTGATGCCATCCAATTAAGCACCAAATTCCCAAAACAAAGCACCAAATCACAAGAAAGCAGTTATGGGTTTGTGGCATTGTGCAAACCATACGGGGGAGTTGGTACTTGGTTCACCCGGAATTAACAGAGTGTTTCAACATAGGGAGATTCAGATGAGTGTCATACTTGAGCAGATCAAAGAGCAGTTGATGAAGGGCAAGGCCAATGACGTTAAGGCATTGGTTCAGCAGGCACTAAATGAGAACATTGGTGCGGCGGAGATTCTGAATAAAGGATTGCTGTGCGGCATGGGCGTGATCGGCGAGAAGTTTAAGAAGAACGAAGTCTATGTTCCCGAAGTGCTGATCGCAGCCCGCGCCATGAAGTGTGGCATGGAGATCCTGAAGCCCGCTCTGGCCGCCGCCAAGGTGGAGCCCCGAGGCGTGGTCGTGATCGGAACCGTTAAGGGTGATCTGCACGATATTGGCAAGAATCTAGTCGGAATGATGCTCGAAGGTGCAGGGTTTAAGGTGATTGACGCCGGAATCAACGTTGAAGCGGCGAAGTTCATTGAAGTTGCCCGCGCGAATAACGCCTCTCTGATCGGGGCTTCAGCATTGCTTACGACGACCATGACCAACATGAAGGAAGTCGTTGATGTTTTGAAGGCGTCTGATCTCGTTGGTAAGGTAAAAATCATGATCGGCGGCGCTCCGGTAACGCAGGCCTTCTGTGATGAGATCGGCGCCGATGGCTATGCGGCGGATGCGGCATCTGCAGCAGACTTGGCGCGTACGCTGGCCGCTTAAGGAAGGCACGTCAAATGAAGACTGAAATCAAGAGATGGCGCATGGCCTTTTCCTGTACCGTGCTGCAGCTTTTCTTGGGGACAGTTTATGCCTGGAGTTATTTTCAGAAACCTTTGATGGAACGGTATCATTGGAACAACACTCAGGTTTCCTGGGTGTTCAGCCTGACCATCTGTTTCCTCGGGTTGGCGGCGGCATGGGGTGGACTGAACCTTGCGAAATATGGTCCACGCCGGTTGGCCATGTGCGGCGGGGCGCTGTTTGGCTCCGGCTATCTTGTGTCTGCCATCGCGTTGTCTCTTCAGTCTCTTCCATTGCTGTACATGGGGTGCGGAGTGATGGGCGGAACAGGGCTTGGCCTTGGGTATGTGACCTCAGTAGCGTCCGTTGCAAAATGGTTCCCGGACAAGAAGGGACTGGTCACCGGAATGGTGGTAATGGGGTTCGGGTTGGGGGCGATGCTCATGAGCAAGGTCCTGGCACCCGCCTTGATGGCCCTGACGGGCGGTAATGTGGTGGTCGTCTTCGCCATGCTGGGAGTGGTGTTTCTGATTGCGGTGACGTGGAGCGGTTCGCTTTTGAAGGATCCGCCGATTGGATTTGTCCCTGCGGGTTATGATCCGCCGTGTTCAACGGAGGAGCCTGTCGAACGCATGCGACCAACGACGTTCGAGTGTCTGTTTTCAACGCGGTTTCTGGTGATGTGGTGCGTTTTTTTCTGCAATATAGTTGCCGGTATTGCGATTATCGGTTTTCAATCGCCGTTATTGCAGGATTTGCTCAAGACGGGTGATCCCACCTTGGCTTCTGGGATTCTTGTTTCTGCCGGAGCCTCCTTGATCGCTGCAAGTTCGTTGTTTAACGGGATTGGGCGCTTCTTTTGGGGAGGGGTATCCGACCGTATCGGAAGGATTCAGGCATTCCGCATCATGCTGGCGACTCAGATCCTTGCCTTCCTGGCTTTGTCACAAGTCAGCAACCCCTGGTTATTCGCCAGTTTAACTTGTTATGTGTTACTCTGCTATGGGGGTGGATTCGGCACAATGCCGTCTTTTGTTTCCGATGTGTTTGGTGGAAAACGGATGCCGGTTTTGTATGGGTGCATTCTAACGGCGTGGTCTGTCGGAGGCATTGTTGGCCCGCAGATCGTGGCTTGGCTGAAGGATCACTATGCTGAGCGGGCCGGTTCTCTTTCATTTCTGGTGGGGGCCGGGTTCCTGATAGTTGGGCTGGGTCTGTCGTTGCGGCTCTCCAACAAGCCATTTCTCGGGGTTGGAAGAACCCTGGTGGGTGATCCCCGCCAGGCTATGCGTCTAGGAGCGGAATCTGTCTAAGGAGTCAAAAATGAAGAAACTGATTGTGGTTGGAGAGAATATCCACTGCACCCGTGTCTATAAGGTGGGTGGCAATTTTGTAAAGCCGTATAGTGGTGGCCAGGCGATCGTTTATGGCGGCAAGGCGGATACGCGATACCTTCCCATTCCGTCCCGTTTTCTTGAGACGGCGGATTGGGCTGCCGGCAAAATCAAGCACTGTGGCGTGGCCGTGTGGCAGGGCCTTTATGGCGACGCAGTCGGTCAGGCGGCGGCTCTAGATTATCTCCAGTATCTTGCGGCTCGCCAGGAAGCGGCCGACGCCTCGTTTCTGGATGTCAACGTGGATGAGTTCAGCACCGACATAACGGAACGATGTCGTGCGATCAAGTGGGTTGCCGGGGTGGTTCAGGCGACAAGCAAACTTCCCCTCAGCATTGACTCCTCGAATCCCGCTATCCTGCGCGCCGGGTTGGAAGCCTGCGACCAGACACGTGGTCGTCCCATGGTGAACTCTGTGTCGTTGGAGCGCCAGGAGTCCATTCCTGTGGCTGCGGAATTTAAGGCCGTGGTGATCGCCTCGGCGGCAGGTGAGAAGGATCTTCCTTGCGATACACCGACCCGTTTGGCGAACATCAATCAACTGATGCCGCTACTGACGTCGAACGGCATTCGTGGCGGCGCCATTTATGTCGATCCTCTGGTTTATCCGATTGCCACGGATTCAAACAACGCCCAGGCTTTTATTGAAGCCGTGGCGGCCATCCGCACGGCGTACGGTCAGGAGATACACATCACTGGCGGGCTCAGTAATGTGTCGTTTGGCATGCCCGCCCGCAAACTGATCAATCAGGTCTTCACCTGGATGGTAGTGGAGGCTGGCGGAGACAGCGGCATCCTCGATCCGCTTCAGATGAACAGTAAAATCCTGACCGGTGTGGATACCTCATCGGAGCCTTTTAAACTGGCTAAGGCACTCCTGACGGGTGAGGACCTGTTCGGTGTGGAGTTCATTATGGCTCATCGTGAGGGCAAACTCGGGGGGGAGTAAGAAGAGAAGTCGGAATTCAGAATTCAGAAATCAGGAATCAAAAGGAAGAATATGATGACACGCCCAATTTTAGACCCGACGAAAATGAAGGACTGGCAGATTGCCGAGGCAGCGGAATCGTTTATGAAGCCGGTTATGCAACTGGCCACGGAGATGGGGCTTCGCGAGAGCGAGGTCATTCCCATGGGCCGGCAGTTGGCCAAGGTGGATCAGCGCATGGTGATGGAGCGTATTAGTTCCATGCCGCTTGGCAAGTATATCGACGTCACGGCGATCACACCCACGCCGTTGGGCGAGGGGAAGACGACCACCACTATCGGCTTGGTGGAGGGACTATCGGTTCTGGGAAAGAAGGTGTCCGGTGCCATTCGCCAGCCAAGCGGCGGTCCGACATTCAATATTAAGGGTTCCGCGGCGGGTGGTGGGATTTCTCAATGCATCCCCTTGGCACCCTTTTCTATCCGGATGACCGGGGACATTGATTCCATTACCAATGCCCATAACCTGGCTATGGTGGCCTTAACCTCGCGGATGCAGCATGAACGTAATTATGACGATGCCCGCCTGGCAAAAACGGGGATCCGCCGCCTGAACGTTGACCCGAAGCGGGTGACGGTCAAGTGGTGTATCGACTTCTGTGCCCAGGCACTCCGTAACATCACGATCGGGAAGGGTGGCAAAATGGACGGCTTCGAGATGGACTCGGGCTTCCAGATTTCGGTCGGTAGCGAAGTCATGGCCATCCTTGCCGTCTCAAAGAATCTTAAGGATTTGCGTGAAAGACTAGCGAAAATGGTGCTTGCCTACGACACGAACGGCGGCGAGATCACAACAGCCGATCTCAAGGTTGACGGTGCCATGGCGGCTTGGATGGTGGATGCCATCAATCCGACCTTGGTTCAGACCGTCGAGGGGCAGCCGATCTTTGTTCATGCCGGTCCTTTTGCGAACATTGCCATTGGGCAGAGTTCGATTATTGCCGACGAAATCGGAACCCGCCTATCTGAATACCACGTGACCGAAAGCGGATTCGCCGCAGATATCGGTTTTGAGAAATTCTGGAACCTGAAATGCCGGTTTGCCGGACTCAAGCCCAGTGCAGTGGTGGTGGTGGCTACGATTCGTGCCCTGAAGATGCACGGTGGTGGGCCGGCGGTGAAACCCGGTGCCCGGCTCGATGAGGCTTATCTCAAGGAGAACCTGGGTTTGCTCGAGAAGGGGTGCGAAAATATGGTGGCCCACATCGAGATCGTGAAGAAATCCGGTGTACGCCCGGTGGTTTGCCTGAACGGGTTCCACACTGATACCCCGGCCGAAGTAGCTCTGGTACGGAAGGTGGCCGAACGGCATGGTGCCTATGCGGCATTCTCACAACACTGGCTTAAAGGCGGGGAGGGCGCAAGAGAATTGTCCGAGGCGGTAATCGCGGCGGCGGACGAGAAGCATGACTTCAAGTTCCTTTACGATCTCAGTATGCCGCATCGGCAGCGGATCGAGCTGATTGCGAAGGAAATTTACGGAGCCGACGGTGTGACGTTCAGTGACACTGCCTTGGAGAAGGTGAAGAAGTTCGAAGCCGATCCTGAGACGGCGAAGATGGGAACTTGCATGGTGAAAACGCACCTGAGTCTCTCGCATGATCCTGATCTGAAGGGGCGCCCGAAAGGCTGGACGCTTCCCATTAAGGACATGCTGGTGTATCGCGGTGCCGGGTTTGTGGTGCCGGTCGCAGGCGATATCAAGCTCATGCCAGGTACGGCCTCGGAGCCGGCATTCAACAATATCGACATTGATGTCGAAACAGGACGAGTAAAAGGTCTGTTTTAAATTGATCAAAGGATCCCATGACAGCAAAAATCATTGATGGCAAGGAAATCGCCCAGCAGATCAGGGCGGAACTGGCAGTGGAAGTTAAAGACTTGAAAGCCCGTGGGATTGTTCCCGGACTGGGCGTTATTCTGGTGGGTGAGGATCCGGCTTCCCAATCTTATGTAACGGCTAAGGAAAAGGCCTGTCACGATATTGGACTCTTCTCGAACGATAACAGGTTACCCGCGACAACATCCCAGGCAGAACTCCTCGCCCTGATCGCAAAGATGAATGCCGACCCCAAAATCAATGGGATTCTGGTACAGCTTCCATTGCCCAAGCATCTGAATGAGAGCGAAGTGCTTGTGGCCATTGATCCTGAAAAGGATGTTGACGGTTTCCATCCCACCAATGTTGGGCGAATGGTGGTAGGCGAGAAGGCTTTTCTTCCCTGCACGCCCCACGGTGTCGTCCAGATGCTGGTGCGAAGTGGCGTTAAGCTTGACGGCGCTCAGGTCGTGATTGTTGGACGGAGTAATATCGTGGGCAAACCCCTGGCCAATATGCTGATGGCCAAAGGAAAAGGTGCCAATGCGACAGTCACGGTCTGCCATACCCGGACCCGGGATATTGGATACCACACCCGGCAGGCGGATATTGTGATTGCCGCGGCGGGTCGGCCCAATACCGTGACCGCAGATATGATCCGCGAAGGGGCGGTCGTGATCGATGTCGGGGTCAACCGCATCGAGGATGCTACGAAAAAGTCAGGGTTCCGGTTGGTGGGCGATGTGGACTTTGATGCCTGCAAGGCGAAAGCGTCCATGATTACGCCTGTCCCGGGAGGGGTTGGTCCTATGACGATTACCATGCTGCTCTACAACACTGTGGAATCAGCCAAGCGGGCAAATCAACTTTGAGTCTTATCGGGATATAGGTGAATAGGGGATGTCAGGGGGAAATCATGATGAAAGATGCTCTGGTCAACGGTGAATTTGTCATTACTTGTGAGTTTGTTCCAGGTCGTGGAAAGGAAGGATCCAGCTTGGATGCGGCTTTGCTTTTTGCTCGCAAGGTCGCGGGAACCCTTCCTAAAGTTCATGCGGTAAGCCTGACCGACAATCCCGGCGGTAACACGGCTATGATTCCTGACGCTCTGGCACCGGAGATTCTCAAAACCGGAATGGATGTTCTGATTCATTTCTCATGCCGGGATATGAACCGAAATGCGATGGAATCGCGCCTGATGGCACTGGCTCGGGCGGGGGTCAATAATCTGCTGGTCATCTCAGGGGATTATCCGGCGAGCGGATTCGAAGGCAACGCTGCCAGTGTGTTCGATCTGGATTCCGTGCAGACCATTCGCTATATCAAGGCCCTCAATGCCGGGCTCGAGTTTCCTGGAGTCAAGAAGGGCACTTCGCCCCGGCTTCCGTCAACGCATTTCCTGGTGGCGGCAGCGGTGTCGCCGTTCAAGGCGATCGAGGCTGAACTGCTGGCCCAGTTCTTCAAAATGGAAAAGAAAATTTCGGCAGGAGCCGATATTATCATTCCCCAACTGGGTTATGACATGCGTAAGTTTTTTGAAATCAGGCGCTATCTGAAGAGCCGTAATCTGAATATCCCTGTTATTGGAAACGTCTATGTCCTTAGTGCGGGCGCTGCCCGTACCATGAATGCGGGACTGGTTCCAGGTTGTGTGGTAACTGACGAATTGTTGCGCGTGGTCGAGGAGGAGGCAAAGGCACCTGACAAAGGTAAAGCGAAGCGCCTCGAGCGGGCGGCCAAGATGGTTGCCATGTTCAAGGGGATGGGTTTCAATGGTGTCCATATCGGTGGATATGCGCTTAAAGCAGAGGATTTTCGTATCATTCTCACCCGTGCCGCTGAATTTGAAACCCAGTGGAAGGAATTCATTCCCGAGGTCTCATTTGCCCGGAAAGAAGAATATTATGCTTTCCCACCTCCTCTGAACTATTCTTTCACGGAGATTGATGAGGACGTTCTTTCACGGGTTCCGCGAGGAAGGATCAAGATGGGATATGAATTTTCCAAAGTCTTCCACCGGTTTGTATTCGAACGCGATAGGGTGCTGGCTCGCCTCATGACCCGTTACTATACCCTGATCGGAGACAAGTCGGCGCTGGCCCGCATTTCGCATTTTGGCGAATATGGTGCCAAGATGATGTTGTACGGTTGCCAGGATTGTGGCGATTGTGCACTGGCGGATATGGCCTTCTGCTGTCCCAAGTGCCGGTGCGCCAAGCAACAGCGCAACGGACCCTGCGGAGGGAGCAAGGAAGGTATGTGTGAGGCTTACCCAGATGAACGGGTCTGTGCCTGGACGACCATTTATAACAGGCACAAGAGCGACGGGACTCTCGACGATATGAGATCCAAATACGTACCGCCGACACGCAACCAGCTTGCCCATACTTCAGGATGGGCCAACTATTTCTTGCGGCGTGACCATTCCGCAAAGTAAAACGCAGCGGTGGCCTTCAGGGTCATTCATGGGGGGGTATACCACCCGCTTCGCTGGAGGGATCGGAGGGTGAGAGAGAGAATGGTTTTGTTTGTCCGAAGGGCATCTAAACCCTTGGTTTCACCTCAAGGAACGGCGTTGCGGCAATTTTCTAATCGAGTAATCTCGATTAGAAAATTGCTGCAACATTTTCTTTTTCGTCCTGCAAGTCCCCTCCGCACCTCCGTGAACTCCAGCGGAGCGGGCGGTTAATCTTCTCTTGAATTTCACCCTGACAGGAGTACCCCTACATAAGTGACCCATTACGGGGCTGGGAGATTCTGGGTGGACAAATTAAGGAAGACCTTGGTATGGTTGAAATCAAGACTGGTGGGCGTTACAGGACTTGAACCTGTGACCTCTTGCATGTGAGGCAAGCGCTCTAACCAACTGAGCTAAACACCCTCAAAACGAGAGCGGATGATGCCGTGCCTTGCATCAGGTGTCAAGCAAAGGTTGATATAATTTAATAATAAAATTAGGGAGGCCTGCTGAAATAGCGCCGCTTTCCTATAAAAGGAGCAAAAGATGAAAGAATTAGAAGAGGGTCTCGCGTTAGTATTGGATTTCAGCAAAATAGCCAAAGTCGCCAAGGTGTGCCCGGATGTGATCCCGGTGGCACTCCAGAATGCCGACACGCTCGAAGTAATCCTGGTGGCTTATACCAACGAAATCGCGCTTAAGAAGACACTGGAGTCCCGCACAGTGGTTTTATGGAGCACCTCGCGTAATGAGCTGTGGGAAAAAGGAAAGACCTCGGGCGAAACGTTTGACCTCGTCGATGCCTTTGTGAACTGTGAACAGAATTCTCTCGTTTACACCGTCCGGCCGCGGCGTGGTGGGATTTGCCACACAAAAAATCAAGCTGCCCAGCCTCGGAATTGTTATTATCGCCGGATCAATCCCATCACCATGGCTTTGGAAAATATCGATCAGTGAGGGCGCAGGAGTCAGAATTCAGGAGTCAGAATTCAGACTCCTGAATTCTGACTCCTGAATTCCCTTCCCTGCTACCCTAGCTCCCTGCGATTGAAGAGGGCGATCCCTGCAAGGGCGGTGACGGCACTGTAGAGCCCCACCAGCCATCCGAGTGCCTGTAGAGCCATAAGCCCGCTAATTTCCCTGCCAGCGGCCAGCAGAGGAACCGGATCCAGTCGGCTGATCGGGTGCGTCACCATGCTGAAGCCTTGGAAAAGGTGCAGAATGGCCCGATCCAACCAGGTCTGGACGGGTGCGGCGCCTTCATGGGGAATATAAAAAACGCCTGATGTGGCCACCGATTCCACATAGCCCGATGAGGCCAGCAGAACGACTATGAAGCAGGCCGTGAAGAGGGCAACCGGGGTGGAAAATAGGCAACCGACGGTTAACCCTAGTGCCGCTAGGAAAACTAATCGGCACAAGATGATGAAAAGCCCCCGAATCAAATTCATCCCGAACCCCCCGCTGGGAACAAGCAATTCAGGCGTCTGTGTTTTGTCGGCCATTAACAGTGTGGCCTGACTGCCAGCGTCGAGCCGTTGGTAGGTTACGGTCAGCAGGTTGGTTGCGGCTAAAAGGTCAGTCTCGATTGCGAGGGAGGCCGGAATCCCGGGGTAATTGGTGACACCAATGTAAGTGAGGTGAGCCGGATCAGTGCCAATGGCCCAGCGTGCCGCAACGGGAGTCCGCTCAGGGCGTGTAGAATCAAATTTGTAATTGAGAATCAATTCGTGGCTATTGCGCTTGTGAGGAGGGCACGCAAACGAAAGCTCAAGTGACCCGCCCGGGGGGACTGTAAAATGTCGCATAAGTAAATCGTCACTCACCCGTTGTTGAATGTTCGCGAAGGTCATGGCCTTCGGCGCCCGTCCAGATTGAATCAGTCGTTGGGTGGTCTCGCCGGCCGATTGGGACCAGTCAGGAGTGAGCGGCGCAAGGCTCCGGTGGGAGATCAAGAATTGTTCTGACACGTGCCGCTTCATAGCGGGAGAATCGCTGGCGCTTCGGATGGAATGGTTTGCCATCGCACTCATGATGAGGCCGGTGAGGACGAGCAAGGCTAGATTTAAAGCCATCAAGCCCAGCCATTTTCCCAGCCACAATTCATAGCGGTGCAGGGGTTTGGTAATCACCATATAAAGTCGGCGGTCTTGAATTTCAGAGGAGAATCCGCCGCAGGCGATTCCGAGTGTGGTAATGGACAGGATGGCCGTGGCAAAGGTCATCGTGTAATTGAGGATGACTTGAATCTGACCGGCTAGAGTGTTGTCGCCCGAAATCAGGAGGGGGAGCCCCACTAGCCCCACTACCAGCAGGGATGCCAGCGAGAGAAGCAGTTTGGATCGGATGGTGCCACGGAGGGTCAGCCAGGCAATTGCTAGGGTACGGATCATCATGGGTTGGGTGTGCGGCGGGTAACGGTTTCGATATACACTGATTCCAAGGTGCGGCCAGCATGGTCTACGTTAGGGCGTTGTCCTGTTTCCTGTTCGATGTAATTCAGGATGGCGGACAAGGTTTCGCGGGGAGGTGACTGCAGCGATAGCCGTAACGTATCGGGATTGATTAACAGCTCTTTAACAGAGCCTTGGGCGCAGATGGTGCCGTTTAGGAGGATGGCAACACGGTCACAGATGTCCTGCATATCCGCAAGATGGTGGGAGCAGACCAAAATCGTTTTACCCTGTTTGGCAAGGCTGAGGAGCAGATCTTTTACTTCACGGCAGGCAATGGGATCGAGTCCCGAGGTCGGTTCGTCCAGCAGGATCAGGTCAGGATCGTTCAGCAAACATTGGGCGAGGCCCACCCGGCGCGCCATGCCCTTTGAAAACTCCCCAATGGGGCGGTGTTTGGCGGCATTCAGGCCCACCTGATTGATCAGGGTCTCGACGATGGTCGTCTTCGTGTTGCCGGACAGTCCGTAGAGATTGGCGTAAAAGTTGAGATGCTCTTCAGCGGTCAGATATTTGTAAAGATAGGATTCCTCCGGCATGAAACCGATTTTCGCCTTTGCCGCGACATCGCGCGGGGATTTCCCCAGAACGGTGAGCTCGCCCGATGTAGGATAGAGAAGGCCGAGAATCATTTTAATGGTTGTGCTTTTACCCGACCCGTTGGGGCCCAGCAAGCCGAAGATTTCCCCCTGCCGGATTTCAAGATCAATCCCGTTGACAGCCTTGACTTTGGGTCGATTCCAGAAGTCCAGAAAAACCTTGCTCAGCTTCCGGGCTTCGATAATGAGTTCGTTATGTTCGCCCATTTTGTCTCCTTCAGTCTGAAGTTAAAACTGCCTGTTTTTGAATGCGGCATACCCCAGACCGAGCACTCCGCCACTGTATAGCACGGCATAAATTGCGGCATGACCGATCACCGTGCCTGAGATGATCCCCCCATCAGCTAATTGATCGGCGGGCCAGAAGTGTTGGATATCCGGCAAAATCATCTGGAGCACAAATCCGGCAGGGGGGAGAGTGGCAAGCAGGTTGGCCAGATGGTCGGAAACCAGTCCGGTGAAAAGGAGGAAAAGGAGGATCATCACGGTGGCGGGAGCGGCCAGACGTGAGGCGAGACTAATGGCGATGGCGGCGAGGAGAACCAAGGCAATGCCCTCTAGTAGGCAGGCAGAAATGATGCGCCACTCGATCATGCTGCCGAAGGCGACGTGATGTCCCTCTCGGTCGAAGGTGGATAGAATCACGACCAGTGCCGCTAAGGTCAGAGCGTAAAGGAACAGGGCACTGGGCACGAAAGAGCGCTGAGTTCGAAAGTTCATCAAACCGGCCGGGATAAATGCAATAAAAGGGGAGGCCAAAATGAGATAGACCCCGAGGATATCAAACTCGAAATTTCGCGGTGCCAAACGTTCCGCCAGCAGGGATGCCGCACTTGAACAGTAAACAAAAAAAGCAAGTAGTAGTGTGATCGCGGTGAATTTAGCCAGGAAGAACATTAGGCGGCTTACTGGCTTGCTGAAAACAATCAGAATGGTACCCGATTGGCATTCGTTGTGCAAAGTGGAGCAAGCGGTAAAGCCTGTCAGAACCAATCCGAAAACAAACTCAAAGGCCAGTGCGCTGTCCACGGCTATTCGTGAAGGCTGTCCCAATTGATGAGAGATCGCCAAGGGAACCAGAATGGTGCAGGCCATGCTGGTCAGGATGATGAGGAAGGTGGCCGGCTGTCGGAATAAATCCGTCAACGCCAACCCTGTAAGTGCAATAAATTGTTTTAGACATTTTATCATGACAGGACATAGGAAAAGCCCACTATTGAGCGAGCAGGAAGCTTGGCTTAATAGTGGACTTAAGGGTTGCCTGTTAACGCACCTGCTCGACAACGATCTTTGAGTCGACCTGTTCGCGCAGCGCGCGCTCAATGCCGTGCTTGATCGTCATGGTCGCGTGCGGGCAGGATCCACAGGCGCCCTGTAGTTTCAGCTTCACGTCCGTGCCGGTAATGCTGACAACTTCCATGTCACCTCCGTCGGCCTGAAGAAAGCTGCGAAGTTCTTCAAGTTTTGCTCTGATTTTTTCTTCCACGTTTACTCCTTTATTATTTCGGTTTCAAGTTCAAGATTTTCTGGTCGCGGATCAATTCGCCCAAGGTTACTCGGTTCAGGTGTTCATCTAAAATGAGTTGGATTTCCTTGAGGGCTTGATAAGGAGCGCAAAATTTAGAGCGGGTACAGGACGACGGGTTGATGAGACATTCGTTTAAGGCCCGAGGGGTGTCCGTTGCATAAAATATATCATGAAGGGTAATGGCTTCAGGGTCTTTCGCCAATTGAATCCCTCCGCCGACACCGCGTTGGGTCTTGATGATGCCCGCCTTGGTGAGGCTCTGGGCGATCTTTAGCGTGAATTGGCGTGGAACCTCGATGATTTCCGCTAGTTCTTCGCTGGTCAGCCGGTCATTGGGCCGACATCCCAAAGTCAGAAGTATCCTCAAACCGTAATCCATTTTTCTAGTTACAAACATAACACCTCTTTATTCTTCTCTATTTTCATCCACAATTAGGGCGGATGTCAAGGCTTCGTTCAATTTTTACGGGATAGTGCTTGCTCTTCACCTGCAATTTCTGGCATTGTCGCGCAGTCTTTTAGGCCAGCTTAGCTCAGTTGGCAGAGCAGCTGATTTGTAATCAGCAGGTCATCGGTTCAAGTCCGATAGCTGGCTCCAACTAAAACCCCCGTAAACATGGATGATTACGGGGTTTTACTGGGTTTTTTGTCGCAGAGCACAAAGGTCGATAAAAGCGTATAAACCCCTAAAAAGCGGGTGCGTTAATGTCCCCGTAATGTCCCCGGATTATTCTGGGGTTGATCAATCGCCTTACCGCCACCACTTGAACCAGCCGTACCACGACAAAGTTACGCCAAAGAATCGGGTGCCGGCCTGCAGGGCTGACATTCGATAGGCTCGCTGGATCTGATAGAACCGGGCATTCGCTTCCCAGCCTCCGCCATTTACCTGCCAGTCGAAGTCATGTCGTAAGCACGGCGGAAAGTATTGCGTTGGCCAATACATCTCAGAGACACAGCTGCAGCCGTCACAATCTTTGAACCAGTCCCAGGACTTGGAGTCCAAGGCTTCCCGGATCAGGACTTGAATGTCGCGGGGGACGCTCAGAACGTCAAAGGATTTGATAATGCGGCGATGCTCGACCTCACGGCTCAATCCTGCCCCGTTCGTCCCGCCTGGCGCCGTCTGGCCACCTCCAAACTGCGGATTGCCGCAGGAACAGGGTTTGCATATTCTTTTTTTGGTAGTCATTTTTTCTGCTCACTGCCTGCTGTCCACTGCCTACTGTTTCCGCTCCTTGATATTCTCGGCCAGATGCCGGATCGCATCCGACAACTTGTCCAGCCGTTTGCCGAAGTGGCAGCCCTGAAGGTAGATAATCCAAACACAGAAGCAGCAGACCGCCCCCAGGATAACCACCAGCGGCCAACGGCCTACCGCCTCGAAGGTTTCCGTATCCGGCATGGCTGCGGCTGTTGTTGCCCCCAACGCCGCGCCTCCCGCCACCATAGCTTCAAGTTTTCCATTCATGATTAAGGCCTCCCTATGTCCATATCCAAAACGTTCGTGACTGTTCCCGCCACAAAGACCAACTGCGTTCCCCCGAGAATCATGAATTTTCCAGCAGCGCCCAGCGCGAGCGTGTTCGCCGTCACCGTTTGAAAAGAGGGGCTTGCGCCGTTTGTGACCGTCGCCCGGTATCTAACGTCATTGGTGGAAACATATCCCTTGATGGCGATAGGATTGATGTCGCCATTACTGTCAATAACGGGATGCCCCCGAAAATGTAACCAACCGTTACTTACGGCCGAGCCTCGGCCTATTTCAATCGTATCAGTAAAGCCTGCAGGGATAGTGGCGCCCATTCCGCCTTCCTCGCACCCGCCCAGTGCAACATTCCCCAAGCCATTTCCGACGGCATTGGCGCCGATCCCGACACCGTAAGAGTATCCGCTGGCTGAGACCCCGACCGCCGCACCATAATCACTGCCAATTGAAAACGAGCCAACGGCTGCGCCATACGAGCCGAGGGCGCCGTAACCGATAGCGGCGCCGGCAGAACCATTGGCCGAATACCCAATGGCGGCCCCGCAGGACGACCCATCAGCTTCCTCGCCTACAGCCACTCCGTATGAGAAAGCATTGGCGCCACGGCCCAACGCCGTCCCGCCTTCGGACCCGGTAGCTTCATTTCCCACCGCTGTGCCGTCCTCGGTCACGCCATAGCCATAGGGCAGGGGGAGGTTCGACAATCCGGCACCATTTCCGAAGAAGCCGTCGCCCATTGCCCAGATCGACCCAGCCGTTACCGACTTGGTGCCGTGAGATCCAAGATCATCGCCAACCACAATGGACTGACTGTTGCTCACCGTCCCGGCGCCCAGCAGGATCGAGGCATGGCCCACCTCGGTAATCACAGCCCTCTGTCCGCCGGACAGATTCCCCAGGAGTAGCGACCCTTTTCCTTTGTTCGTTACCGTTGCCAGAGGTCCAAAAGCACCAAGGACAAATGTCCCTTCACCATTCAGTGAC
>JBBQNS010000021.1:0-40647 GCA_038330175.1 Kiritimatiellia bacterium | reverse complement strand
ACCCGCTCCGCTTGAGACACGGCGAGCGGCACCACAATCGGGCTTGCTGCTGCGGCTTGCAGTTTTTCTCTGTGCCTCTCGCAGCCTGTCGGACTTGCACAGCCTTCGGACTCAACAGCCACCACCGGCGGAGACCGCCGGATCCAAAGATTAAAAGCGAGGGCTATTCTCGGTGAATTAAGCCAATGGGCAGCCCGTGACGCTTATTTGCTGACGCAAATTATATTCTGGAGCCGGCGGTCTCCGCCGGTAGCCCCTCCACAGGCGCGAAGCCCGACAGGCTGCTAGCGTAGTGGGTGGTTAATCTTCTCTTAAATTCGACTACACAAGGGGTTGTGGGTGGTTGAGTCAGCTGCATAACCAGGAATGAGAATTCACTTTCTTTAGCGCAGGTCGGTGATTCAGGGGGTAATCCGCGATCGCTCGCGGAACCAGATCAACCAGATGCACAGTTCGTAGAGGGCGATGAGCGGGCCGGCCAGTAGTAATTGGCTGAAGGGATCCTGGGTCGGGGTAATGAGCGCCGCGATAATCAGGATTATGACAATCGCGTAACGGCGTTTGTCACGAAGCTGTCGCGAGTGGATCACACCGAGTTGGCCAAGGAGCAGGAGAATCACCGGTAATTCAAACGTAAGACCGAAGCTCAGCATGAGCTTGAGCACGAAGCCGATATAACTGGTGACGGTAAAGTAGTCGACACGGATCCCGAGCCAGTCATTGACCCACAGCATCATCGAGAGTGCCGGGCCCAGCGCCAGGTAATAGCAAAGGATCACACCGCCACTAAAGAGGAGGGCGGCGAAGAGGAGGCCGCCGAGCAGCGCGCGGCGTTCCCTGCGTGTAAGGCCGGGAAAAATAAACCAGCAGAGGGCAAATAGTATCGCTGGTGCGCTAAATATCAGACCACCCCAGACAATGGTTTGCATGGCTACCGAGAGTCCGCCTGTGACGTCCAGTGTCCGGATAAAGGAGTCGGGGTCGGGAACCACTCCGATTAGGGGGCGCTTAAGAATCTTGAAAAAAAGCGGGGCAAAAGCGCAGGCCACTCCCATGCCGACAAAGAGAGCGACCGCACTCCAGATCAAAGCCCGGCGCAAATCTTCGAGATGTTGAAGGAAGGGCTTGGCCGTTTTTTCCGGTTCATCGCTATGATTTGTCTGCATCTTGATCGTGGGCCAAAGGCGGGGGTTCAATGGACTTGCGGGGTGGTGGCTGATCCGCCGTTAGCAACTGTTTTTTCAAATCGTGAGTCGCTTTCTGAAGATCATGGGTGAGTTGTCCCAGTTTACGGGCGATAGGCGGAAGCCCTTTGCCGCCGAATAAAATCAGGATTGCGGCAAGAATAACCAGTATTTCTCCGGCGCCAACATCGCCGAGAAAAGCAAAAAAAAGGTAGGGGAAGCTCATCACGACGGAAGCGTATCATGAACTGGGCCAATAAAAAAGCCCCGGTTTGTGACCGGGGCTTTTGCTCACGCGAGGTGCGATGACTTTACTTCATCACCACGAACTCAACGCGGCGGTTCACAGACCAGGCCTTCTCGTCGTGGCCGGGATCTTTGGGCTTCTCTTTACCGAAGCTCTTGGTCTGGATCCGGGTACTGTCGATTCCCAGATTCATCAGGTAGGTGCGTACGGCCTGGGCACGGCGTTCACCAAGCGACATATTGTATTCAGCACTGCCCTGTTCATCGCAATTGCCTTCGAGCGTCACAAAGGTGCCGGCATTACCTTTCAGATAGCTGGCCGCTGCTTCGGCCTTGGCGCGCTCGGTTTCGTCCACCAGCGCGCTGTCGAACGCAAATTGAATAGCGGAAAGTTGAGCGTCGATCACTTGACCGGTTCCATCGCCGATCCGAGTTCCGGTATAGGTGTTGTCCAAGCCCGTGGTCGAGCCAACGTCTGAAGAACCATCCCCGGATTTGGCGCCTTTTTTACCAAACAAGCCTTTGCAACCTGTCATTGAAACGGCCATGGCGCCCACAAGCAACATCGAAACTACAAAACGTGTATTCATTACTATCTATCCTTAATTGCGTTCAGTTAAATGGCTAAATGGGGTTATTTCGCACACCACGAAGGCGCGGACCAACTTCCACCATACGGCGTCAAACATACGGGCGCGTCTCCCATAGTGTCAAGTAGATATATCCGCGTTCCACCGCCTTCTCGTTTGGCGCAAACGAGGTGTCGGCCATCTGACGCCCAAGACGGATCTTCATAGTTACCGTCGGTAGGGCTGACGAGCCGCTCCTCCATGGAGGCGGGGTTAATAGTGTAGATGGAATAGAGCCCATTACGTCGACTGCTGAAGGCGATCAGGTTGTTGGCACCCCAGTCCGGATCGACATTTTCTTTGCCCCGCGACGTTAGGCGTCGGCTGGTTCCGCTGCGATCCATAATGTAGAGTTGTGGCGAACCGGCGCCTGCGCTATCGGAAACATAAGCGATTTGAGACCCGTCAGGCGACCAGGTCGGGCTGGCTTCGCCCGCCCGTGGGGTACGGGTCAGGCGGATCAATTGGCCACTGCCGAAAGTTTTGGAATAAACCTCGGGATTGCCATCCTTGGAAAGAACCATGAGCATTTCACCGCCACTGGGCGAAATCGCGCCAGCCATGTTGATGCCAGGGTTGCGAGCCACTACGGAACGCTTACCCGAAGGGACCTCAATCATATAGATATCCGCAAAGCCTTTAAGAAATGAGGTATAAACAATTTTTGAACCGTCCGGCGCCCAGCGCGGCGCCATGCTAATGGATTTGTCATACGTGAGTTGGTGTAAGTTACCGCCATCAGCATCGCATAGATAAAGCTCCTTGCTGCCGGTGCCGGTGCCCACCATCACGATACGGCCTGAACAGATGCCGTGAAAACCTTTGATCGACATGATGATGTCATCGGCCACCTTGTGAGCGAGTCGGCGCGCGTTGGGGGAAGAGTCGGTGTACGTTTTGCTTAACACAACGCTGGATTTCACCACGTTTAATACCTGACAGTCCACCGTGAGGGTTCCGCTATTATCATGACAGGAGCCCGTGACGGTGTAAGTAGAGGGGCGAACCCTAGAAAACCATCCGCAATGTTCAAGATCGGATGTGAGTGTTTGCCTAAAAACGAAGCCTTGGGCCCCTGCGGCTCCAAAGGTGGAGACATCCAAACTCGTTTTCGAGCCGGTATTTTTAACGACTCGGACTTCTTGGGCAGAGACCGTTGAGACTAAGGTAAGGGCAAGCAGTGAACCTAAAAAAAGTGTTTTCATAAGCGGGGCATTATCTCTTTCAATTATTTCCTGTCAATTCAAACGCAACGGGGAGATTTCGGTGGGAAGACAAATAGCCGGCTGGTAGATTGTAGACGCGGTGGACGGAGCCGACGGCGCGCATGACGGAAGCATCCATCGTTTTATTTCCGGAACTGCTGAGAATCCGGCTTCCGACAATGGTGCCGTCGGGATTAAAGGTCAGCTCCACACGGGTTACTAAGCCCGCGATTCCGATATCGGAGGGTTGATTCCAAGCGCGGTACAGGGCTTGTCTCACCATGTCCAGAACGATAAATTCCTGCGTGACAGCCGAGCCTTCGCCAAACTTACTGTTGCTATTCAGCAGGCGGCGCATATCGGCCTCGGAGAGGGAGGACTTGTTGCCAATTTTGGCACCTCGCTCGAGTAATTTTCGGACTTCCGCTGCGGTGAGTTTCCCTTTTCCGTTAGGGAGCTGCCGTTTGATAACCTTATTGCTGATTTTAATTTTGCCATCCGGCTTTTTGGCTTCGGTCGACTGGATATCCGGTTTTTTCTTCTTTTCTTTATCCTTCTGCTTCGGCTTTAGAATAGGGACTTCGTCCGGATCAGGAGGGGGCTCATCTTTTTTTTCTTCAACTTGTTTATCGGGCGCTTTGTCCGGCGTAGCGTCGGGCTGTTGCGGGGCGATTTCGGTAGGGATAGGGCTTGAGTCGCTGGGAGGCGCCTCAACAATGAGTTCCATAGGCGAGTTCATATCCGAGACGGGGGCATCGCACCCATGAATGAAAGAGACGGCAATGAGGGCACCAATCAGCAGTCCATGACAGATGGTGACCGCCAGTAGTTCAGTTGAATAGTTTTGACCGGGTTCATTCATGCAATTTGAAAAAATAGCGCAGAAATTTAATGCGGTCAAAGCAATCAGAAATAAAGATGAGAAATGAGGCGGGGCTTATCGCTTATTTTGTAAGACCCATTTGCAAATAAGGGAGGATATCGGCTTCCAACGTGGGATTGGCTTCAAACAGCGTGAAGCCGGTGGCGCCTTCTTGGCGCAGAGCGCTGATTTGGCTGATCGTTTCCACCGCGTTGAGCCGGCATTCCATCGACGTCACTCCGATTCCTGCATAGATCTTCCCCCGGGTACCCGGATAGGCCGCTTGTTTGCGGTACCATTCGATGAACTTTTGAGGACTGGCGGTATAATTCATCGGGCACACAAAATCCATGATTCCCAGTTTCAGCCACTCGCCCCAATCCTGGGCAATGGAATCGCGAACTCCGGGGTAAACGGGATACACCGAAGCGGAAAGTTGCATTTTCGGATTCATGAGTTTCAGTTCCATGTGAACGTCGGACACAAATCGGGTGAGTAAATCCCGGCGCCATTGCCGGTAGGCCGCCTGTTTGCTGCCGCTGCGGACGTCGGCAGGCCAGTGGCTGATGGAGGTTCCGGTCGCTTGGACAAAACGGGTCCGGCATCCCTGACAATAGCAATAATCTTGCGATTTGAAGCGGATGTAATCGAGATGAATGCCATCGAGTTGTGGATACCGGGAGGCAACCTCCTTGATCAGAGCGAGCTCAAGAGACCGGTTGGCGGGGTGCGACGGACAGAGCCATCTGATGGTCGCGCCGCCCGACGACACCTGCAGTCGGCCGGCTTTTCGAAAGGGCGTGATGGCGTCTTCCGGCGCGCCCTCTAGATTCCAGAGAATCACCCAGGCGTGGACATCGAGTCCGTAACGTTTTGCGGCGGAGCAACAGGCGGCCAACTGGTCGCCGTAGCGGGTCAGGGTCTCAGAGGGGTGGGTTAAGCGGCTGGGGTAATGAGTGCACCAGGGGCGTTGTATATTCGGCAGGATAGCCGTCATGCCGGAACGGGCAAGCGTCTGGCAGGTTTGGTCCCATGACCCCGGCGTGAAACCGGTACCCGAATGATTCCATACACCCCTGAATTCATTTTTTTTCGGCTGCTGGATGGAGGCGAACGCTTCCGTCAAGGTGGTGTCCATCTGATTCGCCGACTGTATAGATTGCGGGTATTGCCCACTTTGATACTCAGTCGAGAGTTTGTGGAGAAGTTGTTCTGCCCGATTCAGGAGCGGCTGAACAGTCGTGCTGGCACCGTTATTTCTGGCAAGGGCCCGCATGGATTCAATGGCCTGGGTGGCGTCTTGGTATTTTCCCAGTTGCCCTGCCGCCTGAACGGCGTGGGCGGCCGCCGCTTGCCACAAACCAGAGTCACAAGCGCCGAGAATACTGATGAGTAGGCTTTTTTTGGTAGGGACATCACTTTCCAGTAGGATGTGGGACATCCAGAATCCCTGATCCGATCGCAGCCAGGCTGGTTCACGGGGGAGGTGCCCTGAAGCACTTTCCCACCAGGCGATAACTTTGGCGTTTTGTCTGGCGGGATAGACCGGGAGCAGGGTAAATGAATTCTGTTCGATCCGGCTAGGGGCGAGGGGGAGAGCATTTTCATCAAAATGAAAGGCACTCCAGGAGTCGGCGCCGGGCGCTCTTATGGATTTTCCTAAACGGAATCCCATCAGGCTGGCGAGTTTCGAGTCAGCCGAAAACAGGACCACTAATTTTCCTCCGCGCTCCACAAATCGACGGCAGGCCAGAAGCTCCTTTGGGTTTAGGTTTGAATTATAAGGTAGGATGGCAACGCGGGAATCGGGAAATGTGCCGGTGGCAAACTGTTCATCGGTAATTTGGTTAACGGGGATTCCCACACTCAAGATCCAGCTCCGCAGGCGGTCTGAAACTTTTTCGGCATAACTTCGTTCGGACCCGATCGCTACCGAAATAGAAGGTTTAATGATCAGCACAGGTTTAATTTTGGCTAAAGGGAGACTACTCCGTGATGGTGATTGAAGCGGGAGGGCTGCGGGAGGAACGGGTGTAGGTGTAGGCGACGGCACAGCGCAGCCGCTGAAGAACCCTGCAAGGAGTAAAATAGAAAGAATCGGACGGATATAGAAGGGAATCGGCCTGGTTGTCATGTGGGATAAATACTTCCCAGAACGCAGGTTGTGCAAGGTAATTCGTGAGTAATTAATTAAAAAGGACTAAAACGGTCTTCTTTGTTGCCAAAAGCATTATTGGTTGGCATTATGTTGGCATAGGCGATAGTTTAGACGTGACTAGTGGTGGATTAGCAATCAAGTTTTTGGGTGCAATCATGGAAGACAAAAAAAAATCTGAGAGTTCCGAAACTGCTTATCCCGTATCACAGTTTGATCGCAGACGCCGAAATTTATCACGGGACAATGCCGGTGACCGGCGTCAGTTTAAGCGCTATTTGGCGTCTTTCCCAGTGGTTGTTAAATATACGCCCTACGAGGGTGTGCCTCAGGAAATGACCGCTACAGTAGTGGACATCTCCGAAGGGGGCGTCCTATTAGAGGGGATTGAGATACCTGATGCGGTAACGGATGTGACTCTGGAGGTCCGCGTTCCCAAGGGAGCCATGCCTGAGCAGTTTGTGCAGGGTGAGTGGAAATCCAAGGCCACGGTGCAGTACCGGCATCCTTCTGGAAATAAATACGGGGTTGAGTTTGAGGAGCCCTTGGGGATCCGTTTGGCGCGAACCACTTGGGCTAGGCTCCGATGGTCGGCGGTCATGTTTTTCATATTTGTCATTGGCATCGTGTTGCTAATGAAATATGAGAATCTTTATCTGTTCTGGCTAGATGTGCCGATTTTTCTTTATAGTATTTTGGTGGCCGGCTATCTGGTCACGAGGTTTATCTTTGCCTCGTTTTATCGGCGACATAAGCCCCTGAAAGTGCTTCCCAAAATCACGGTGATTGCTCCGGTTTTCAATGAGCGCGAGCATGCGGAGCGGATGATTGCGCAAGTCATGGAGTCGGCTTACCCTGTCGATTTATTACAGTTCATTGTGATCAATGATGGGAGCACGGATGGGACGGAGAAATCCATTGAGCAAGCGCGTATCAAATATCCTGAAGTGGAGGTGATCACCCATCCCAAGTCGCTTGGAAAGCGGCACGGAATGTCGGCAGGGGCCGACCGCGCGACAGGCGACTTCCTGGTTTTTATCGATTCGGACAGTTTTTTGGCGCCTGACGCATTGAAAAATTTGATGAAACCGTTTGCTGATCCGGAAGTGGTTGCTGTCACCGGGCACTGCGATGTGGAGAATATCTGGACGAATACTCTGACGCGGATGCAGGCGGTACGTTACTATGTTGCATTCAAAGTGATGAAGGCGGCGGAAAGTGTTTTTGACTCGGTGACCTGCTTGTCAGGCCCTTTGGCAGCATACCGCAAAGATATTTTTATGTCCGTGCGTGAGGAGTGGTTGAATCAGACTTTCTTTGGTCAGCCCGCCACCTTTGGTGATGATCGTAGTTTGACAAATTCCCTGTTAATGCGTGGGCACAAAGTGGTTTATGCGGATGATGCGATTACCACGACGATTGTGCCCGACGACCACCGGACTTTCTTGCGGCAACAGATGCGCTGGAAACGATCCTGGTTCCGAGAGACGCTTCGAGGGTGTGGATTTATGTGGCGACGTCCGCCATTAATGTCCATTTCGTTTTACCTTGGGTTTATTCTGCCACTGCTGGGTCCTTTCATTGTGGTGCGGTCGCTGGTCTATGTGCCATTGCTCCAACATCGGTCGCCCATCATTTACATCTTGGGTGTGTTTTTGATGAGTTGTTTGATGAGTTGTACGTATCTTTTCCTAAAGCGATCCCGCCTTTGGTTCTATGGGATTCTGTTCTGTTTTTATTATATGTTCGTTTTGATCTGGCAGTTGCCGTGGGCCGTATTAACGTTTTCGCGCACCCTCTGGGGGACGCGTAATTAGTGCCTGGCCATAAAGAGCTAACGTGACGGAGGCGTGATCAGCTAATCGTTCGGTGAATGGGGTGTAATCATGAAGCGAGTATTGAATTTCGTGCAGTGGCTGGTATTTGCGGTTCTAGTGGGGGTCGTGCTCTGGTTGGTTTTTCGGCCTTCGCCCCCTCTGGATTACAAGCCGGAGACCTGGTCGAATTGGAATGGGTTTATGACGATTTCCTATGCTGGGGTGACCCATACTGAAAACACCATTTACCCCTCATCCAAAACCTTGCTTAATCATCTAGAGGCGTTGCGTGCGGCGGGGTATCAAACGATTACGACAGCGGATGCCTTGGCGTTTTTAGAGGGGCGTGCGCCGCTCCCCAACAAGGCGCTGCTCATTTTGTTTGAGGGGGCCCGCAAGGAAACCTTTATTCGGGCTCATCCCGTGCTGCGGAAATTCGGGATGTGTGCGGCTATATGCGTGCCCACGATGTCGATGGAAGGATGGGACGAATCCACTCTTAAGAATGCGGATATTCGAAAGATTAGCGCCTTACCACAGTGGGAAATTGCAAGCATGGGGGCTGAAGCCGTTGAGTTGCAGGAAACGGCGGAGGGACGAAAAGACCATTTTCTAAGTACCCGAAAATGGATTTCACGCGAGAAACGGCTGGAGACGGATGATGAGTTCCGTGCCCGGCTGTCGAATGACTACAGAACCTCAGCGGAAGTCCTGGCGAAGTTGAACGGGAGCTCGGTTCCCGCTTATGTCTATCCTTATGCGGATGATGGGCGCCGTGCAGGGGTCGAGCCGATGGCAGGCGATCTCAATTATGCCTTTGTTACCGCTCACTACAAGATGGCGTTTGTATTGGCGTCAAACCCCTTTAATCCGCCAGGCCGAAATCCTTACGCCTTGACCCGACTTCGGGTGAATGGCGATTGGACCGCGGCTCAGGTTTTGACGGCGCTCAAGCGCGCCATGCCGCTGATGGACGAGGTGGTGGATATGGGGGTTAATGATAATTGGAATTTGTCCGGGAATGCCCGAGTGGTAAGGAATGAATTAAAGCTGAGTGACGAGGATGCCGCATGGATCCGAGGAAGCGATCTTTGGACGGATGCGCTGATCTCGGTGTCTATCAATCGGGCTCCGCATGCCATAGCCGTTTGCTACGCACGGGTATTGAGCCCTGCAGATGGCCTGCGGCTATCTGTGGATGATAAGGAAATCCGTTTACAGGAATCCCGAAACGGGGTCCCTGTTACGTTGAAAGTGGTGCCGACTCCGGCCGGGCAGGTGGTGCGACTTGAGTGGAAACTGAAGGGATTGCGATCCTGGTTAATCGTTAACGAGGCACCTGCGTTCGGGCCGGTTCCCTTAGCCGTTCCACGCGCCTCCGGTTCCATTGGGTTTGAAAGCCGCGGTGGCGCGACGACGTTTTCGGACCTTAAGGTGAAGCCCCTCCCCCGAAGAGGCGTTGTGGTCGACTCCTGGATGAGGATGCCTTTTGAGCAACGTGCCGTCATCACGGATTACATTTCGCCATTCCCGGCGCCGGGCGAGGTGGTCGCGACGCAGCAAAGCTTGGATTGCATTCAGGCCGTCTCAGAAGGCGCGGAAGTTTGGCCCATTTTGATGACCTCCTCCAATCCTGCCACGCCTGCAATCCAGGTGGCGGCGATGACCGCGCAATTAGTCCGGCAGGATCTGCGACCGTTTATTAAAGGGTTTGTTGTGAATGCCACCCAGTCGGAATGGATTGAACCTTTGCGTGCGCAAGGGTTCAGAATCATGCACCGGCTACAGAATGAAGATCGGATGCCTATTTCCGTGACCAATCGAATGGATCATGTCTGGCTGGATATGGTGGGGCCCCATGTGGCTCAAGTAGCCGAAGAATTTATGCACTGGCATCCGCCGTCGCAGTTAATCGTGCGGGACGAGCAACTCGTCCGCCAATTTCCAAGGGTAGATCAAGTCATAGTGTGGCCAGAAGCAGAAGGAAAGAATCCATGAAAAAGACAGGATTCGCGATAGTAATAGTCGCGGTATTAACCTATCGCGCAGCGATGGCGGAGACTTCGTTTGCGCCGGATATGGCGCAATGGTCAGTTGTTAAACTGGTTCAAGTGGGGCGTGATGCCATGGCGGCGGGCGATCAGGAGAAAGCCCGATCACTCGCTGAAATGGCTGTTTCACGGGATTCGGGATATGCCGATGGCTGGAAGCTTCTGGGACTGCTCCGTATGCAGACGGGCGAAACGAATGCCGCTGCCCAGGCCTTTCGCACGGCATTGTTAATTGCGCCGCGGGATCCGGTTCTCAATCGCGAGCTGGCTTGGTTAATTTGGAATGAGGATCGCGAAAAAGCGTTGGCGAGCCTAGATATTCTGGTCCAAGCCAATGAAAAAGATCGAGACGACGTCATTCGCCGCGTTTTGAGCCAACTGGCCGAAACGGGATATGAGTCCAAAGCACTCGAGCTGTATGGGCGATGGAAGCCTGCCTATTCTTTGAGTGAATTGGGGATTTCTCTATATACGAGTGGACGGCGCTTGGCGGCGGTTCCCTTTTTGGAGGCCGCTTGGGAGGCGGGCGAGAATCGCGCAGGGGTGGCCCTCTATCTTGCCTACTCCGAGAGCAAGCGCGGCAAGTGGGGGCGGGTGAACGAGTGTCTCAAGGTAGCACTTGAACAGGCGCCTTCAACGTTGTCGGACAATCAGGCTGATTTGTTGTGGGATTGCGTCCTCTCGATAAAAGTTGACCCGGCGATGACCGGCATCTGGAAGCAGATGGGGAAACGATTTCCAACAGAGCTTAAAAAAAGAACGGCACTTGCCGATCGCTTTGACAAGGCGGCGGCCACAGCCCGGCGCCGGGGTGACTCCGCTTCGGCCGTATATCTGTACCGGCAAGCGATGGTCTTGGATCCGAACCGGGCAAGCTGGGCCGATTGGAATATGTTGGAAGACAAGACGGCCAAGCCCGATGCCGTAAGTGCGGGTTTGACCGCGCTGTTGCCACGCCTAACGACTCCCGCCATTCGGGATGGGGTGAAGGCGCGGCTGTCCCATTATCAAGGGGATCTGGATGCCGCCGTTCAGGGATATCGCAAAAGCCTCTCCAGCATGCCGGATCAATTGACGCTTCGTGTTTTGCTGGTGCAGGACCTACTGGCCAGTGGCAAAGTGGAAGAGTCGCGCCGCGAACTCAAGGCTATTGAATCAACGGGTCAAGATACGGCAGGACAAAGCTTAAAGGATTTGGCGGAGTTTTGGTTTGAAGTAGGCGATGTAGCCAAAGCCGTTCAGCTCGATCGCACGCTATTGATTCAGAAATCCAAAACATTCATGGCTGAAAATGATCTGGAGGCCGCCTATAAAATGGCCACCTTAGCGGTTACTAACGATGCGGAAAATGCCGATACTTGGTTGCAGTTAGGGATTGTGCAGGGGCGGCGCCAGCAATATGCGGAATCCAAAGTGACGCTGGCTAAAGCGATCAGCCTCAAAGCGGGTAACGCGGTTGCCTATCAGGAATCAGGGTGGACGCTGTGGGGTCTGGGCGAGAAGGATAATGCGTGCGCCACCTGGTCAAAAGCCTTGGAATTGGGTGTTTCCGATCGCGAGCGCTTTGTGCGCCAGGTGGTGGGGCGCATGGCGGAAGAAGGCTCGAAAGATCTGGCTCTTCAGAAACATGAGCAGTGGTTGCCTCAGGTGACGCCGCTGGCCACGGGAATGGACTTCTTTAAAAGTGGGCGCACGAAAGCCGCGGAGCCGTTTCTCGCAAAGGCCTGGGCTTCGGGTACAGATCCCGCGTGGACGGGGCTCTATCTGGGCTCTACCCGCGCGGTGAATGGCACCTTCGCTGGAACCCCGGAATATTTCAGCGCGTTTATTGCGTCTTGTGTGGCCACAGCGGCTCCTGCCGACGTGGCGATGGTAATCGATGCCTTACGTATATGTTCAGGGATTTCCGGGTCGGTGAAAGCGTTGGATGCCTTGGCGATCGCTCTGACGAACCGTCCCGATCAAGACGCACGGGTAACGGATCTTTATTTCGCGTACGGGCGTGACGAGGCAGACCGGGCAAATCTCGCGGCGGCCTTGGGGTTGTATGAAAAAGGGTTGAGCCGGGATCCTAACCGGGTCGTTTGGACGATGGCGTGGAATTTAGCCCAGCGACTGGGCGATCCAATCCGTGGGATGCTTCTGTTAAGTAATCTGGAAGCCCGTGCGACCTCGGTGGCTGTACGTTCCGGAGTGGAAGGCAAACTGGCTGAAATACGCGGCGATCTTGCGATAGCACTCGCGGCGTATCAAGCGAGCGCGGATGCAGAACCGGGCCAGGCGGACATCCATAAGAGTCTTTTTGATTGTGCCCTGAAGTTGGGTGATCTAGAGCGAGCGCGGCGGGAAGCGGAATGGATGGATCTGCGAGTGCAGGAGGGCATGGCTCCCATGCGGGATACTCTCGCGATGATGTGGACTGATCTAGGGGAAGATCAAAAGGCCTTAGACGTATGGCAATTTCTGCATCTTGCCATGCCGGACGTTCCTTACTATGCCACCGAAATGGCGATGGCTCAGTATCGCACCGGCAAAGGTGAAAAAGCGGTTGAGACGTTGGACGCAATCCTCAAGACGAGTCCGACGATTCTTGCCTATGAATCGCTCGCACAAATTTTGACGGCGTTGGGTCGTAAGGATGAGGCGGTGAAAGCCGCGAAGGACGGTTTGAAATTTGGAAGTTCAGCACAGCTGCGACGCGGACTTGCTGAAAATCTTGAAGCGGTGGGCCCTGCCTCTGATACCTTGTCCGCCGCCAGGGCGAGCGTGGTTGATGACCCGGGCTCCTCGTCTCAGGAGCTCCTGCTGGGGCGCGCGCTGGATGCCGACGGTCGCGTGAATGAAGCGATACGCCTGCATCAGGAATTATTGGGGCGCAATCCCCTGTTGGCCCCCAGTTTGGCCTACTTACGCGATCAAGAGGTGGTGGCCAGAAAACCCCGCAAAGCCCTTCCCTATGCCGAACGGCTGGCGGATTCGAGACCGTGGGATGATATGGCGGTTCGACGTTATGCGATGACGCTGGCTGAGGCGGACGGGTTCTGGCGGGCGATGGGGATCTTGGAGCCATTGGCGAAACGGGACGAAAAATTGGTGACGACGCTGTTGCTGTATGCCGACGTGACCCCCTATGATTATCCGGGTCGAAACACCACGGCCCAGATGGCCTCGCACATGGCCTTTCTCGCGTCTAACGAATATGCTTTTGTGACGGACCTTTCGGCTAACCCCCGCAAGGAAAAATCGGTGATGGTGATCCTGGTTCAGCCGGACCGCGATGTTGTGGAGGCCGTGGATGCCACCCTCCAGAAGTATCATGCCGCGGCGGTGATGGTCGTGGATCCTCGCGAATTGCGACAACAATTACCCCGCAAGACGTCTCCTCAACACCTGGCTGAGCTGCAGAAAAGTGGGCGCTGGCAACTGGCCGCAACCGTTGCGGATTTGGATGCTCAGAAAGTCCGGGCGGATGGTGTTAAAGGCAATCCGCTCACGCACCGAATCCTGATAGACGGTAAGCAGGAATCCGTCGCTGAGATGTCTGAGCGTGTAAAAGGGATCCTGTCGGGAGTGGCAGCGGGGTTGAGTGAAGGTAGCCCCCGGCTCTTTTATTACCCTGGGGGCGATTATGGCCAACTGTCGCTCGACACCGAACCGGCGGTTATCGCGGCGCTTTCAAATGCCGTAAACCAGTCTTTTACGACGGCCTTTAGCAAGGATGATAACGGGTTTCTATCGGGCCCTCCGGACCTGCTTCGAGCGCCTGTGAAGTCAGTGCCACCTTCTTGGGATGGGGCCGCGCTAGAAAACCATATTCTGCAAGGGAATTCAGTAGTACGAGCCCGCCTCGAGTTGGCTAAACTGCTTTACTGGCAAGGGCAGAGCGAGGCCGCAACCTATTGGTTCCGAAAAGCCGCCGAAGCGGGAGCCAATCCCTTTGAGGTGACGTTTAATCAAGGCGCTAATTATGCGATTGAAGGGGACTTGGCCCAAGCTCTCGAAAAATCGCGGGATGCCGTCCGTCTGGCGCCAACCAATGATCCGCGCCCCACCGCTCTGCTCGAGAAGGTGACCAATATGCGGCGCCCTACCGCAAGGCTCGATGGGATGATGTGGCGTGACAATGAGCAGCGCAGCTATTGGGAAGCGGGCCTCAATGCCGAGGGGCCGGCTAAAGACTGGCTGCGATGGGAAGCGGGCGCCAACCGGCATAACTGGGCGCAAGAGGGCAAAGGTCATGAGATGGCCACTTCAGTCGATTTGGGTTTCCTCGCCTATGTGGCACCTGAAGTTTGGCTGGAAGCTGGCTTACAGGAATGGATGATGGATTCGCTTCCAGATGAAACAGGCTGGCGGGCGAGTTTGCGTCTGCCGAATCCCTGGTTGAGAGGATATGCAAAAATTTTCAGCCGCATGGAAATGATGGAAACGGTTGAGGCCTTACGCGAAGGGGTCACGTCGCACCGCGAAGGGGTCGAAACCTATTCCCGCTTTCATGATTTCTGGGATTGTTTTGCAGATCTCTCGATGACGCAGCGCAGTGATGGCAATGATACCTGGTGGGGTAATGTGCGGTTAATACGGCGCTTGAAAGAAACTCCCTACATTGGAGCAGGTTATGCCGGTCGATTTGCCGATAGCACCATAGATGTTCCTGAATACTGGTCACCCTCTGAGTTGCAACAACACCAACTCTATGCGGCTCTGCAGGCCACAGGTGTCAAATGGGGCGGGCAGTTGAGTGGACAAGCTGGCTATGCAAAAGAGAGTGGCACCGAATGGCGATATGTGGTGGGTTGCAAGGCGACGGGGACCTATCGTTTTACCCAGCGCCTGAATATGGGTGGCGACTTCCAGTATCAGGAAGGCCCCATCTATAATCGGACGACCGTCGAGGCGTATCTGAACCTTCGCTGGTAGTGCCCCGTTGTTGGATTACGATTGATGGCGATTCCCGTTGGGTTTTTGTTATGATCCTCTTTTTCAAGTTGCGAAAGGGATTATTATGACATTTACCGAATTGGGATTGCTGCCTTCCTTAGTGGACGCGTTGGCGGTCGAAAAAATCACTAACCCTATGCCGATTCAGGTTGAATCCCTGCCGATATTGTTATCTGGCAAGAGCGCCTATCTCAATTCTGAAACAGGAACCGGTAAAACGTTAGCCTACCTTTTGCCACTGTTTCAAAAAATTGACCCCGCCCTAGCGGCAACCCAAATGATCGTGGTGGTGCCGACGCATGAATTAGCCATTCAGATCCAGCGTCAAGCGGGGGCTTTAGCGGTTAACTCCGGTCTTCCCATCCGCTCGGTGTTATTGATCGGGGGAACACAGATGCAGCGGCAGATTGATAAGCTAAAAAAGAAACCCCAGGTAGTGATTGGCTCGCCGGGTCGGATCCGTGAAATGATTTCGCTGAATAAGGTTAAAATCGGACTTGTGAAAAGTGTGGTGTTGGATGAAGCGGATCGCCTGCTGAGTGCGGAGAGTTTGGCCTCGGTTCGAGCGATCGTGAAATTCACGCCTCCGAACCGACAGTTGGTATTTGTCTCAGCTACCGAGCAGGAGGAAGCTACTCGTGAGGCGCAGTCCATGGCGCCTGAAATAGTAATGGTTCGGGCCGGCAAGGGGCGCGTAAATGGCGATATTGAGCATTTTTATCTGGTTTGCGAAGAGCGCGAAAAACCGGACTGGCTACGGAAATTAATTCGAGCCATGACGCCAACCCGGGCGTTGGTTTTTGTGCACCGTAATGAAAATGCCGAAGTGATTGCCTCCAAGCTGGCGCATCACAAGATCAAGGTGGCCGATCTCCATGGTGCGTTCACCAAAGACGAACGTAAGAAAGCGATGGATGATTTCCGAGGCGATCGCGTTAATGTCATGATCGCATCCGATGTCGCCGCCCGTGGGTTGGATATCAAGGATGTTACCCACATCTTCAACTTAGATATTCCCAGCGACAGCAAGGCCTATCTCCATCGGGTGGGACGTACCGCGCGTGGAGGTGCCAAAGGCTGCGCCATTTCGCTTTTCTCGGAGCGAGACCTCCGGCTCGTTCGTCGCTTCGAGGAGGAGCTTGGCATCACCATGACGCCCATTGTTTTGCATGAAGGTGACGTTTTGATCGATGAGTGACACCCCGACCGTGTGCGGATGATTAAGCTCCCGTCTGTGCAAAGATCCACACGGGCGTGCAACTCCAGGCGTGGCAATAGCTGTTCAATAAATGCGTGCCATAAGGGCTACGTTTCGGGTTCGTGATGTCCCACACTTCTGGAAAGGTATCGAATCCTGCAGCCAACATGCCTGACCAGTAAATGCGCGCCAGTTCCAAAGCGGTCTCTTTGCGGCCAATGTCGATGAGCGCCTCAAGGCAATAATGCATCAGGTAGGGACCGCCGGGCTTGACGGCTCCAGGCAGAAGCCGCATGCGGTCGAAAGCCGACGCGGCTTCCTCAGGATTCAGGACGACTCCTTTTGTGAGCCAGGCCCAGGCGCCCCAAGAAACCTGCCCTGAAGCCGAGGCGGGGACTGGTTTGCCGTCGACAAAAAGGGAGCGAGCTAAGCGCGTGAGCTCTGGAATCATCCTGGCAAATTTCTCAGCCATCTCGGCCATTCCTAGTCGTTGAGCCAACACGACAGCGCTCTTTATGCAACAGATCATCAGGCCTTGGATACAAGGTTGGCGGTCCAGGGAATCGTCCCAGTCAATAAACCACCATATATTTTTTAATTGATAAAGGCCGTCCGCCTGGCGATAGGCAAGTAAGAGTTCTAGCTGGCGGAGTGCGACAGGAAGAAGTTCCCGCCCGGTGGCTTCGTCCCCGGTGTGCATCACATAATCCGAAAGAGTCACCGTATAGAGTGCGGGATAATCCATGGCGAAACACTGTGCATTGCGTGGCGTCGGGGTTTCATAGAGGCATGAAGGCATGAGCCCCTTATCGTCGGCTACTCCGGCAAAAAGGTATAAGCACCGTTTAACGAGATCGAAGTGGCGATAGGAAACGCTATTGGCAAGTGCCTGAAGCCGTAGGTCGCCAATCCAAAGACGGCGATCGCGTTTCGGGCCGTCTTCAAAAACCGTTTGCATGCAATCCCTCAATGTTCGGAGGCTGGCTTCGGCAATAGAGTGGTCACCGGTGGATAGATGGAAGGGAATCATATGCTTGATGGCTTGTGGTACTGAAGCCGAGGCTTCGCACGCGATATCACGAATATGAATACGGAAGGCGGAGGGGATGCCGACCGTCTCGACGCGAACATAGCGGAAGGCAAATCGACGCGAAAGCGTGAGTGACACAGGGAGTTCATCCACGGTAATTTGCTCATCCTGCAGCCAGTTGCGACTGAGGGAAACGTTAGAAGTGTCAAGCGTTTCGGTCAATTCGGCGGGGATCTCTGCAAAGATCAACTTCAAGCGGATGGGCGCGTCATTGAACGAGCGATCAGATTCAATCCGGAGTTGAAGCCGGCCAACCCGATGTTCGCCGAAATCGAGAATGAAGGATTCCCCATCACCGAGGGTGGCCGTTTCAAGCCAGGCAAGATCGCGTTGATCCGCTTCTACACGCCAGCCCTGGAATGCTGCAGAATCTGCGACCACTTTGACCAAGCGTGTCGGTAAGAAGGTTTCTTTAAGTAAGGTGGGCTTCAAGGCTTCAGCCGTTTCCAGCCATTTTGTCTGGTTGGGATAGAACATCATAAACCTCCTTTTTTAAGAAATTTTACGGGATAGCTTGATGATAATGGGAATCAAAATACCGATCATTAGGATGAGGGCAATCGTTAACAACGCCTTTCCTGATATCGGTGTGCTAGTTTGCTTTTTAAAATCAGGATTAAGTTGAGACGCGCCCAGACTCCAAGCTGTACCTGCACCTGCGGGAATTTCAGCCAGAACTGAGGCGATATCGTAACGGGGCGTTGGAATGCCTATTCCTCCGAAGCACACTCGGTAGTTAGCTTCTGGCTTGGGAAAGAAAAGCGCTTCGTAGGTATTGTAACGCGCGCGAAGATTCGTGAAAAGGAGCGGCGGGTTATCCTGGTTTTGGATACTCAAGCGGAAAAAACGACCACGATATTCACGAGGGAGGTGGATCGTCAGGTTGTCCTGTTTTATCAGGCCGGCGCGAATGCAGGTGATTCGGCCATTGGCCACGGTCTGCCAGTCGTCCTGTTCTGTAGCACGGCCTTCCAGGGTTATCGCCCGTGAGAAGTTAACTTCATCCGTTTTCAGGACCAGAGCCACCAATGGTTCGCAAGGCGAGGGAAACGTCAAAATTGTTTGCTGTTTAGGCTGGTCTTGTGAAGCCGTCCAGCGGGCAAGTTCGCGTTCATGCGTTTCCGGGTCATCGGCGACGAGGGAAGTGATTCGCTCTACGAAGATAATTCGCTCCATTCGGAAGGGCTCCCGGCGGAAGGACGTGGCTTCGGTTTCTTTGGCAATCTGGCCGCCACGGGTTTGTCGGATGATTTCAACCAAAGGGGAATCTTTGTTTTCGGTTATATTGGAAACCTCAATGCGGTACCAAAGATAGTCTCCTGCGGTAAGCGGAACACGATCACGCCGGACATCGATAAAGCGGGAGTAGTCGTAGATGGGTTCATGGGTCGCGAGAACCGTCCAGATTTGGTGGTCTCTGCTCCCGTAAACGGTGACGAGCTTTTCAAAATTTTGAACCTTGGATTCGAATTGGAGCGAGGCCGGCTGGGGCTGGTCAGGATTGCGAGTGACCACCATCTCGATGCGATTGTTTTCAAGCGCCTTGAAGGTGTCGATTTTGGCGGGTGCGAAAGGACGGAAACTTTCAATCGTGCGGAGGGGGATTTTGAGCCGAACCAAAAAAGGAGTTTCCAGACCACTCGCATCGAAGAGTCGGAGATTGGCTTTTGGGGCGTCCAGCATATCGAACACTTCGGAGTCGAGCGTGAAGGATCCAATTCCAGAAGAGGAGCCGGAGGGGGGTTGCAAGGTTTTAAAGCTTTTAAAGGTGCCGGGCGTGATGGCGGAGAGCGGTAGGGTCGAAACAGCGACCCCGATTAGGACGAGATGGATAATGCGAGTAATCATGTAAGCTCCTCTTTGGTAAATCCTTTGCTGGCGCGTAGATACGCAAATGATCCGAGCAATAGGAGAGTGCCAATCACCATGAGAGCGATGACGCGGTAGATGGTGGGCATGTGGGCCAGGTCGATAATAAAGACCTTGAGGGCGACAACAGCAAATAGACTTAAACCGACGATACGGATCGCGCGAACCCGTTTCCAGATTCCTCCCGTGATGAAGCTGATGGCGAAAACCGTCCAGAGGATCGAGATGCCGCCCGCTTCGAATTCACGTAATTTCCAATGGAGGAGACTAAAGAGTTCGGTGCTCGAATAGAGCCAGAGCAACGCAAGGGCGGTGTACCCGAAAATGGCAGGAACGACCGTTTTGCTCCCTTGCCGGTACAACAAGGCGGCTCCCGCTCCAAGGAGGGCAAGAACGGAAACGAAGTCCAGCCAGCGCGTCAGTGCGAGAAATGGCGTGTAGGCCATATTGAAATAGCCAGACTCGCACCATTGCCAGCCGGGCATATCCACCCAGAGCGTTTTAGCGATGGCGCCTGCGGTAAAAAATATCAGTCCCACAAAGAACGAGGTGGTCTGGGCTGACCGATAAAGAAGCAGAAAGCCCAACCCCATGGCGCACCAGAGTCCGGTTAACATGGCGGGTCGCCACGGAGTAAAGTAATTGAACAACATGTAGAGCTCGCTGTGGAGGTATAAGAAAATGACCGCTACGGCACTCCAGAAAAAGATGCGATGGGTAATGCAGGCGGGCGCAAAATCGGGTGTATCGGGAAGCGGGGTGATGGGTTTGTCGGAAGGCCTTAAGGAGTGGTGGAGCTCAAGAAAGAAGGCCGCCGCAATCGAGCCGATAGCGCCTCCAAACGCCCAGAGACGGGTCGCCATCGCCTTCCAATAAAGGGTCATATCCGCGGGAGCGGCGCTCGAGAAGTCAAAACGAGGAAATTCGAAGAGGGCTAACCGTATAAAGGTGAGCGCGTAGATGACGTAAGCCACTTGCCGCAGGAAGGCACTGTCGAGACGCCGCCCGATCCAGAGGAACATAAGGGCCTGTAACGCCCAGGCGAAGGTCAGTGATTCCTGTTCCATGACCAGTGGCATCGTCAGTGTGGTGTAAAACCCAGCTAACGCGATGAGGGACACTAACAGACGGCGATCATTGGATTTATTCTGTACAAAGGCCACCACGTGCAGGACATAGTAAAGGGCGATCGCAAGGGTCATGAGCGCGGGATAGGGGCGGCCATAGGCCTTGACGATTAGGTCGTAGGCAAACCAGGAATAAAGGCCGGCATTGAATACCAGATGAAAAATTTCAAGAAGAGAAGCGACTTGGGCGCGGCGCAGGTTGTAAAGGAAGACAAGGGTAGAGTGCGTAATAAAGAAAAGCGACAGGAAGGTAATGGCGATAGTGAAGTCAGTATTTTTATAGGAACCGAGAGCGCTGATATAGAGGGCATAAGTGAATACGAACCCCAAGTAGTTTAGCAGGCGCCATTGGCGCTTGTGGGCAATCCCGAGAATGCCGATATTCAAAAGAAGCAGGTAGCTGAAGAGCGCGGGGTAGTTGGTTATTCCTGTATTGAGAAGGAGGGGGGTGCAGAAGCCACCAATAATCCCGAAAATAGCGATTAGTAAGGAGTCCGCGTAAAGCGCGAGGATGCCGGCGGTGATGGTGACCAGGATCATCAGAGCGAAAACCAGAACCATCGAATCCAGCAGGTGATAAAGGGGGCCCAGGGCGTACATGCTGAAATAGAGGGTTGCGAGCCCGCCCCCCGCGAAACCTTGCCCGAGAATGTTCCACCGGTTTCCGAGCAGGCGGATACCTCCGCCCAGCATTGCCACCCCAAACAGGATGCTCATCGCCACGCGGGTAGTTTGCCCAATAAGATTATTGTCGTGCGACCATTTCAGGAAATAGCCGACACAAGCTACCAGCAATACGATGCCGACGCGCATCAGCCAGGTGGTCGCCACGGCATATTCCATGGTGACGCCTTGGGGCCGGTATTCCTCGCCGACCAGAATCCATTGCCAGATTCGGTTTAGGATTTCTCGCGCCGACTGAACCCAGGCGGGGACCGGAACGTCGGGTTCTTTGGTAAGGATAGGCGGGAGACGGAGCTCTTCACTGTCCTCTTGCATCGGAGGGGTAAGTATGACGGGCACAGATATTGCCACCTCATGCGGGGGAGTTGGGGGAAGAGGCGGCGGGGTTACTATTTCAGGAAGGGGGGCGGATGTGACAGACGGTTTGGCTTGCCGGCGGACATCCCGCTGGAGTTCGGTGAGCCCATCTTTTAGTTGATCCAGATCGCTGATCCCCTTTTTGATTTTTCGAAGTTGAACGACGATGTAAATGGCGAGAATAATGAAGATAATTAAAAAGGGTTCGTCAAACATCGAGTCCTCCATTGGATCAGAATTACGGCAACCAAGCCGCACGTTTACTAAAGGCGATCATGGGTAAAGGTCGTAAAAGTGTCAAGAATCGGTTGGGGGCCCGGTCAATTTCCTGTGTCAATTTCCTGTTGGCAATCTCTCTTATTGTGGTGTAATTTTGTCCTGTTATACGTTCGATGTCAGGGAATGTGGCGGGGATAAGAGAGCGATCTCTTAAGGATACGAGTTATGACTGAGATTTTATTGTCGCGGATTCAGTTTGGTGTTTCGATCGGACTTCATTATTTATTTCCGATTACGACATTGGGACTGACTTTGTTTATAGTGATTTTTGAAACGCTCTACATCAGGAAGCGACAGGATCAGTATCGTGCGATTTCTACGTTTCTTGTCAAAATGCTGAGTTTGATTTTTGTGGCAGGCGTGGCGACCGGATTGATGATGCCTTTTTCTTTTGGTGCCAATTGGGCTCGATTCTCAACTTATGCGGGAGCCGTGTTGGGCGCCATGATTTCAGTTGAAGCCATCACCGCCTTTGCGCTTGAATCGGCCTTTATTTCCATTCTTCTGTTTGGCCGCGCGCGCGTCTCGCCTTTTGTTTATTGGATAGCGGCGGTGCTGGTATTTGTGGGGGCACACCTTTCCGGCTTTTGGATTGTGGCGGCTAATTCCTGGATGCAGACGCCTGCAGGTTTTGCCGTTGAAGACGGTCGTGTCGTCTTGACAAATTTGGGGCAAGCCATCTTAAATCATTCAACCTTGATTCGCTTTGCACATGTTGTCACTGCGGCCTGGGTGGCGGGCGCGTTTCTCGTCGCGGGGGTGGCGGCCTATTATTTAGCCCGCGCCCGATATGAGGAGTTTTCTAAAAAAATCTTATGGGTGGCCCTGCCTATTGCGCTGGCGACTGCTGTAGCTCAACCGATTATTGGTCATTTTCATATTATGGAGGTGCTCCATAATAATCCTGAAAAAGATGCGGCTTATGAGGGGATTTTTAAGTCGGTCAATGGGGCGCCTTTGCTCCTTTTTGGAATTCCGGATGAGAAAAAGCAGGTTATTCATTTCCCCATCGGGACGCCCTACCTGTTGAGTTTGCTGGAGTCGGGTGATCCTATGGGCCATGTCAGGGGGCTCGAGGAATTTCCCCGCGAAAACTGGCCTCCAGTAAATGTGATTTTTACCACCTTCCATCTCATGATTATCCTGGGAGTTGCCATGATTGGGGTCGCTGCTTTAGGGGTGTTCCTGATGTGGCGCAAGAAGTTGTATGCGGCACGCTGGTATTTGTTATGTCTACCTTTTTTAATCCCGATTCCCTATCTGGCGAATGAATTAGGATGGATCGGAACCGAAATGGGGCGGCAACCTTGGATTATCTATGGGGTGATGCGAACGGCGGAGGCCTCCACCAGTACCTTGCCGCTCTGGCAATTGGTCGTGTCTTTTGTAGGCATTGTTCTGGTCTACACGGCGATAACGGGATTGACGATTGTTTCTGTAACAAGGCTTATTCAAAAGGGGCCCGCACTCGGAAAATAGGCTGCTAACGGGTCAGGATATATTATGGACTTACAGTTTTATCAAAATGCCGTATTTTTCATTATCATTCTATTCTTCTACCTCTACTCCGTTTTGGACGGGTTTGATTTTGGCGTTGGGATGATGTTGCCTTTCGCGAAGGGAAAAGAAGATTCCACACGACTGGTATCCTATATCGCTCCGTTCTGGGATGGCAACGAAGTGTGGCTGGTCATTGGCGCGGGGTTCATTGTCGGGGCTTTTCCTGCGGTAATGGGCTTGTTGCTGGGCGCCATTTATCTTCCGTTTTTGTTGCTCATTGCCGGACTAATTTTGAGGGCAATGGCGTTGGAGCACTCTTATCATGATCTTGCCCATCAGCGCCGGTGGCATTTGATTGCGGCGGCGGGCAGTTTTGTGGTGACGGTGTTGGGTTTATTTTTTCTTGGAACCATTCTTCAGGGATTGCCATTTGTAAGCGCAGGAATCTTGAGTTCCCGGCCGGGTGACTATGTTTCTGCTTTTCCGATCATCTTCAGTATGACGGGGCTGGTACTGGTATTCTGGCATGGCCTAACGTATGTTCTTAATCAGGATCCGGCGGTAGCCCGCCAAAAGGCGGCGGGGAAATTTTGGTGGGTGTTGGTTGTGGCAGGCCTTATATTGTTGGGCACTTGGGCCCTGTGCGTGCCACACGCGATGAGCCGCCCATGGGCGCTCGGCGGGGCGGGGCTCTGTGTGATCGGCATTATGGGGGGGCGGTTTTGGTTGGCGAAGAAGGGGTGGGCCTTCCGGTTTTCCTGTTTGAACATAACAGGGTTATGGTTGCTGATCACGGCCTCTTTATATCCGGTGGTACTGCCGGCACGGCACCATCCGGAATGGAGTTTGACCATTGACTCCGCGGCTGCTCCACTATCGACACTCAAATTCCTACTGGTTATTGGGTTGATTCTGCTTCCCATTATTATAGCTTATAGCGGTTTTGTTTATCGGGTCTTCCGCACTTCCCATAAAAGTCAGACGGGGAAGCCGGCTTAAAAAGATCAATCAGAACGCAAGGGGCTGGGACTTTCTATATACCCACAAATCCCGAAAAGAGGGCGATACTGGGTTTATGTGGCAGTTTTATTGCTCTTTGGGGAGGGCGGGCGCTATGAGCCCGCCATTGTTGCAATGCAGGTGAGAAGAAATGTCGCGCTCATAGCGCGCGACCTCCCGCAGGTACGGGTGAATATGCTTTTCTGATACTTTTGGGTAATAGAATGGTTCCGGTTCTGTTTAAAAGGAGCTTCCAATGCAGCAAATGGTTATCTGTAAGTCCTGTGGTTATATTATGGCCCAGAGCAAGTTGGGCGAGACGTGCCCGGCCTGTGGCGTGAAGGCCAAAATGTTTATTCCGCACGATGAGCGGATCTCCGACCGGCGAAAATTGTTGTTAGCCTTGGATATCCATCCGGTACTGGTTCATTTTACCCAAGCCTATACGGCGACCATTTTGGCGCTCTCCCTGCTCGCGTTGTTCGTGAATCCCGTGTGGCGGGAGCGTATGGAGACTGTTGTGGTTATGCTGGGTTACGCCTTGCCGTTTACAGTGGTGGCCGCCTTTCTGGCTGGTATGTTTGATGGGAAAATCCGCTTTCGAAAAGTGAACACGCCCCTGCTGGTTAAAAAAATGATACTGGGCCTCCTTTTCTTCGCGCTAACCTGTGGCGTATTTGCGTGTGTTCTTTGCCATCCGCTCCCTCTAGTCGCTATCGCGCTCCTCAGTGTGATCGCCATGGTCTGCGCTTCAATTCTGGGGGTGTGGGGTGTGAGCCTGCTGAATTCTCGGTTCCCGGGATGAGTTTCCTGAAAGGGACAGCAGGTTGTCGCTATTGTTCGACTTGAGAGTTCAGGCAATCGGCAAGCGCTTTATCCCAATGGGGCAGGAGCGCCCCGAAAGTTCGGGCGTATTTATCGCAATTCAATGCGGAATAGAAAGGGCGACAGGCCGGTGCGGGATAGTCGGCCGTGGTAATGGGAATGACGGAAACGTCGGCGGGCATAAAGGCGCGGGCAAAGCCATGCCAAGAAGTTTGTCCTGCGCACACACAGTGGTAGAGGCCGCTGACTTCATTCAGGACAAAGGCGCCGTCTTTGGCTTGAACCTGTGCAAGGGCGGTGGCCGTGGCGTCGGCAATCGTTCGGCACCAGGTGGGGCAGCCCATTTGATCACTGACCACGCGCAAGGTTTTGCCTTCATGGGCCAGACGGCGCATGGTCAGCAGGAAGTTTTTGCCTCTCAAGCCATAGACCCAGGCGAGTCGAAAAATGAGGTGCGGGACGCCGGAGGCTTGGATGGCGAGATCGCCTTCCAGCTTGGTGACGCCATAGACATTCAGGGGGATGGGCTGATCCGTTTCGGTGTAAGGCTGTTGCTTGGCTCCATCAAAGACAAAATCCGTGGAATAGTGAACCAGACTTGCGCCCAGCCGTTTGGCTTCTTCCGCCAAGATAGCCGGGGCTTCCGCATTGAGCTTCCGGCATAAGGCCGATTCCGTTTCGGCTTTGTCTACCGCCGTGTAGGCGGCGGCATTGACGATCATGTGCGGCTTTGACTCGCGAACGACTCTGACGATGGAATCGGGGTCCGAGAAATCAATGGCGGGGTAGCAGACGGAGGTGACTTGCCCGAGAGGTGCCAAGGCCCTCTGCAACTCAAACCCGACCTGCCCATCATTGCCGATTAAAAGAATAGGCTTCATGTCTTCCTGTTACTTCGCTGCCTTATACCGGCGGATCAGTTCATTGGTTGAGGAGTCGTGAGAAAGTGTGGCACCTGCGACTTGGAGCTCAGGCAGGATCTTATTCGCCAGCACCTTGCCCAGTTGCACGCCCCATTGGTCAAAGGAGAACACATTCCAGATTACGCCCTGCACAAAAATCTTGTGTTCATAGAGGGCGATGAGAGAGCCGAGAATCCGAGGGGTTAATTTCTCGGCTAGAATGGTGTTGGTTGGCCGGTTCCCGTTAAAGACCTTAAAGGGAACGAGTTTCGCCGGAGTACCCTCGGCGATGACTTCCGCCTCGGTCTTGCCGAACGCCAAGGCCTCGGTTTGGGCGAAGAAGTTGGTCATAAATTTGTCGTGATGGTCGCCAATGGGATTCAGGCTTTTGCTGAAACCGATGAAATCGCACGGGATGAGCTTGGTCCCTTGGTGAATCAGTTGGTAAAAGGCATGTTGGCCATTGGTGCCGGGTTCACCCCAAATGACTGGGCCTGTTTGCCATTGAACGGGCTTGCCTTGTTTGTCACACCCTTTCCCGTTGCTTTCCATGTCAGCCTGCTGAAAATAAGCGGCAAACCGTTGAAGATACTGGTCGTAAGGCAGGATCGCGTGGGTTTCGGCGCCCAGGAAGTTATTGTACCAGAGACCGAGCAAGGCCAATAGAACGGGGGCATTTTGTTCCAAAGGCGCTTCGATAAAATGTCGATCCATGGCATGGTAGCCTTCAAGCATTTCGATGAATCTCTCTGGGCCAATAGCCAACATGACGGGCAAGCCAATAGCGGAACAGAGGGAATAACGTCCGCCCACCCAGTCCCAGAATTCGAACATATTGGCCGTATCGATGCCGAAGGCACTGACTTCCTTGGCTGCGGTGGAGAGCGCTACGAAATGGCGGGCCACGGCGGCAGGATCCTTGAGCGTCTTCAGGCACCAGGCCCGAGCCGTTTCGGCGTTGGTCATGGTCTCTTGTGTGGTGAACGTTTTGGAGGCGACGATGAAAAGGGTTTCTTCCGGATTCAAGTCGCGGGTACATTCAGCGAAATGAGTGGCATCCACGTTGGAAATGAAGCGGAACGTGAGCGCGCGGTCGGAGTAGGCTTTCAGCGCTTCATAGGCCATCACGGGACCCAGATCTGAGCCGCCGATCCCGATGTTGACGATGGTGCGGATGGGATTGCCTGTGAAGCCGAGCCATTCGCCAGCGCGTACTTTGCGGGAAAAGGCGGTCATTTTATCGAGCACGGCGTTGACGTCGGGCATGACATCCTTCCCGTCTACTAGAATCGGGGTGTTGGCGCGGTTCCGAAGAGCAATATGGAGGACGGCCCGGTTTTCCGTCTGGTTGATCTTTTCGCCGTTGAACATACCTTGGGCGGCTTCATTGACTCGGCAGGCATGGGCCAAGTCGCGCAACAGCTTAACGGAGTCGTTTGTAATCCGGTTTTTCGAATAATCGAGGTAGAGTCCGCAGGTTTCCATGGCGAAGCGCTGACCGCGGCTCGGATCATCGCGGAAGAAGTCGCGAAGGTGGGTTGTCTTGATGATATCGGCATGTTTTTTCAATGCCTTCCATTCAGTGCGTTTGTTTACGCGAGAAATTCTGGCCATTCGTTGATCTCCCATAAGTGTTTGAATTAAATAGCGGAAACAGGAAGCAAAAGAAAGGTTATTGGTAATGAAAGGGTGCATGGCAACTCTGGTAGGGTTTTCCTGTAATCGAGAAATACAATTTGAACAGAAGCACGCAAAGCACGTAAAGCGAAAAAATTTCTTACTGCCGAAGGCGGAAACCCATATATTCTTTACGATCTTAGTGTGCTTCTGTTCAAAACTCTTGCACTCTAGCTGACAGGTTGTAAATCAACCCATGCGAGGTGTCAGAGGCAGTGGGTAAAGGGGAATTATGCGCCGGTTGTTTGATTATCGTTCGGTGCCACGTGAAAAGCGAACTCACATTCTTGCCGCCATGTTATTTGGCTCTGTGCTCAGTTATTTTCTAATCGTCCGATTTTTAGTAACTGTTGGGGAAGTTGAGGGCATCAGTATGTTGCCGACACTGCAAGACGGGGATCGTTTTCTGATTAACCGGATGATTTTTCGCATTCGCGAACCACAACCCGGTGATATCGTCGAAATTTGGACGCCCCATTCGGATGATTATTCTGTTAAGCGCATTATTGCGTCTCCAGGTGATGTTGTTCAAATCAAAGGAGGAAATGTTTATGTGAACGGCAAAATGTTGGTTGAGCCCTATCTGCCAAAAGGCGTAATGACCGAAGGACATGCGCTGGGAGCGAATGTTTACAGAGTGGAAGATGATGCCTTTTTTGTGTTAGGCGATAACCGTTCAGTCAGTGCGGATAGCCGTACGTTTGGGGCAATAAAACGCGATCGTTTGGTCGGTCGATTGTGTATCTAATAGTAACTGTCAGGATGAAATCATCCTGATTATAGAGCAGGTGCGCAAAGATTCTCATACTTCGGGAATAATTTCGCGAAGTATGTAGAAATGTTAATTATTTAACGTTAAATATTTGACAGGCAAGATGGGGATAGATGATGATTCGCGAATCTTATTTAGCCTTAGGGCGTTAGCCTGTGCTGTCAAAAGCCAGCAAGCCGATTTGCATGAAGTGATTTATAAAAAAGGAAAAGTATGAGTAAACCAATGGAACAACTGCTTCAACTTCGCCAGAAAGCCGAACAACGGCTTCAAAAGGAGAAGCTGAGCTCAAAAATCCGAATCACAGTCGGCTCGGCAACTTGTGAAAATGCTGCAGGTGCCAATGAGGTTTTCAAGCGGGTTGAAGAATTGATGCAGCAGCATAAGGTGAAAGATGTCACCTTGAGCCGTGTGGGTTGCACAGGTCGATGCGACATGGAGCCGGTGGTCACCGTGTTTTCCAAGGGTGCGGCGCCAGTTAAATACAGCGCCATGACCCCCGAAAAAGTGGTGACGTTTTTTGAGTCGCATGTTCTCAAAGGGGTGCCCCTGAAAGCGCTCTCAATGCCCAATAACGCACGCTCGAGTGCGGGCTTTTCTGAAGAAAAACTTTGGGGCGATGCCCGGCTGGCCGACCGTTTCTCGTCGGTTTTCAGTGACGTAGATTTCTTTGGTAAGCAGATGCGTGTGACCTTGCGTAACTGCGGAGTGATCGATCCCGAGAGTTTGGACGAATATCTCGTTGTCCGTGGTTATCAGGCGGCGGTCAAGGCGTTGACCGAGATGAATCCGCAGGACGTTGTTAATACCATCACCAAGTCGGGGCTACGTGGGCGCGGCGGTGGCGGGTTCCCCACCGGGGTAAAATGGAATTTTGCTTCAGTTCAGAAGAGCGAAGAGAAATATATTATTTGTAATGCGGATGAAGGTGATCCCGGTGCTTTCATGGATCGTAGCACGATTGAGGGGGATCCCCACACCATTGTAGAAGGAATGATTATCGGGGGTTTCGCGATTGGAGCCAAGCAGGGATATGTTTATATCCGTGCAGAATACCCGTTGGCGATCAAGCGTTTGGAAGTTGCCATTGATGCGGCTCGCAAGGCGGGATTCCTTGGCAAAAACATCTTCGGTACCGATTGGGATTTCGATATTGAGATTCGGTTGGGTGCGGGTGCTTTCGTGTGTGGTGAAGAAACCGCGCTGATCCGGTCCATTGAAGGGGCACGGGGCATGCCCCGGCCGCGTCCTCCCTATCCGGCGGTTCGCGGATTGTGGGGTAAGCCGACCGTGATCAACAACGTGGAAACCTTTGCGAATATTCCTGTGGTGATTTTGGATGGGCCGGAATGGTTTGCCTCCATTGGTACCGAGAAGAGTAAAGGGACGAAGGTCTTCGCTCTGGCGGGCAAGGTGTGTAACACCGGTCTGGTCGAAGTACCCATGGGAACCACCCTGCGGGATGTGGTTTACGGGGTTGGCGGCGGGATACGGGATGGCAAGAAATTCAAAGCGGTCCAGACCGGCGGACCGGCTGGCGGCTGTCTACCGGAGTCCTATCTTGACACCCCGGTTGACTACGAGTCGCTCATGGCGGCAGGCTCCATGATGGGGAGTGGCGGCATGATCGTGATCGACGAGGACTCCTGTATGGTCGACATGGCACGGTTCTTCCTCGATTTTACCCAGGATGAATCCTGCGGCAAATGTACTCCCTGCCGTGAGGGGACCAAGCGCATGCTTGAAATCCTTCAGCGCATAGCGGATGGCAAAGGGGTTGAAGGAGATATCGAGAAGTTACTTCGCCTTGGGGATACGATCAAGCGGACCTCATTGTGCGGTCTGGGCCAGGCGGCGCCGAACCCGGTGATTAGTACCATTAAACATTTCCGTGACGAATATGATGCGCATATCCGCGAAAAACGGTGTCCTGCGGGGGTTTGTACTCATCTCCTGACGTACACCATTACTCCTGAAAAATGTGTTGGATGCGGTGCTTGCAAGCGCAAATGCCCCGTGAATTGTATTAGTGGGAAGCCTAAAGAGGTTTACGTCATTGATTCCGCTCGGTGTATCCAGTGTGGACAATGTTTTGAAGCATGCAAATTTGATGCAGTGAAGAGGAAATAGTCATGACAACAGAAAAGAAAATTACATTGTGGATAGACGGTGTTCAGGTGACGGTGCCAGAAAAGAGCACGGTTCTCCAAGCCGCCCATTCCATCAATATCGAAGTTCCAAGCCTTTGTTACCACCCGGATCTCAGTGTCCTGGGAGCCTGCCGCGTCTGCCTGGTTGAGGTGGAAGGACAGCGCAATCCCGTGGCGTCCTGTTCGTTCCCTGTGGCCGAGGGGATGAAGGTAAAAACCTCTTCCACGCTGTTGCGCCGGTTACGCCGCGACGTAGTGGAACTGATTTTGGACAATCATCCTATGGATTGCCAAACCTGTGTGCGCAATGGGACGTGCGAATTGCAGAAACTGGCCTATGATCTGGGTGTTCGCGAGCGATTATTCCAGGGGGAACGCAAGCATTATGAGATCGACACCTCGTCGCCGGTTCATCGCAACCCTGATAAATGCATTTTATGCGGTCGTTGTGTCCGCGTTTGTGCAGAGGTGCAGGGGGTTAACAACCTGGGTGTCCAAAACCGCGGGTTCCACAACGTGGTCGCGCCGGCCCATGGGGCCAAGATGATTGACTCCGTTTGCATCCATTGCGGACAGTGCGTTAATGTTTGCCCGACAGCGGCCTTCACCGAGCAGGATGGCACGGAAGCGGTGTTTGAGGCCTTAGCCAATCCCGATTTGCATGTGGTGGTTCACACGGCCCCGGCTATTCGCGCTACGATAGGTGAAGGGTTTGGGTTTAAACCGGGTACTCCTGTGACGGGTAAATTGGTGACCGCGCTTCGCCGCGCTGGTTTCCACAAGGTCTTTGATACCAACTTTGCCGCTGATTTGACCATTGTTGAAGAATCGGCGGAATTCATTGATCGAGTTAAGAAAAATGAGCGGCTTCCGCTGATCACATCCTGCTCACCTGGGTGGGTGAATTTCATGGAACGTTTCTATCCGGAACTGATCCCGCTCACCTCGACCTGCAAGTCGCCGATGAGCATGCAGTCCACGTTGCTGAAAACGTATTATGCCCAGCAGATGGGGATTGATCCGAAGAATATTTTTGTGGTGGCCATCATGCCTTGCACGGCAAAAAAATTCGAAGCGGATCGCGTAGAGCTACGGACGCCATGGGGCAAGCCTTATACGGATGCCGTAATGACCACGCGTGAGTTGATCTGGATGTTGAAATGTCTCGGGATCGATTTTGCCAACCTCGAGGACGGGATGTTCGATTCTCCCTTGGGCGTTTCATCCGGTGCCGGTGATATTTTTGGCGCCACGGGAGGCGTGATGGAGGCGGCACTGCGGACAGCTTATGAGAAAATTACTGGCCAGGAACTTGAAACTCTGGATTTTAAGGAAGTCCGCGGGGTCGAAGGTGTTAAGGAGACCTCTATTGATATCAACGGAATGACGATCAATATCGGGGTGGCCAATGGCTTGCAGAATGCGCGACACATTCTGGATCAGGTGGTAAGTGGTGAGAAGGTGTATCACATCATTGAGATCATGGCTTGCCCTGGTGGCTGTGTTGCGGGTGGCGGGCAGCCTTATCCGCCCAGAGGAATGCACGTGTTGGACCCGGAACTTGGCCGGATGCGGGCCAGTGCGCTCTATTCCATTGATGCCCATAAGTCACTGAGAAAGTCTCATGAGAATCCCGGCATTGAGTTATTGTATGAGAACTTCCTTGGGGCGCCGAATAGCCATCTTTGCCATGAGTTACTGCATACCCACTATGAACCCAAGTATCCAAGAGGTGTGAAATGATATCCGATTTATTTAAAAAAGAACTAGAGAAAGCCCGGGCGGTATTCCCTGATACAGTTGTTAAGTATATCGAGGAGTGCTCAAAGAAAAAAAATCCCGATAGCCATTTGATTTCTGTACTTCATAAGGTCCAGGACCATTTTGGTTTTTTGGCTAATGAGCACATGGATGCCGTGTCGACGCTGATGCAGATCCCGTCGACCAGGGTCACCGGGGTGGCAAGCTTCTATCATTTCTTTAACTTCACACCCCGGGGCAAGCACCGGATTTCGCTTTGCATGGGGACGGCCTGCTTCGTGAAAGGGGCGGGACAGGTTTTGAATAAGCTGAAAGACCTGCTCGGAATTGACGTTGGGCAGACGACGTCCGATGCCTTGTTCTCGATCGACGTGGCGCGTTGTGTTGGCGCCTGTGCGCTGGCTCCCGTGATGATTGTAGATGAGAAAGTCTATGCGAGTGTCAAACCCGATCAGGTTACCAAGATCCTGGCGGAATACGGGTTTGATCCCAAAAAAGCGAAAGCGTAATGAGGATGGCCAGATAAGCTGGCCACAGATTGACGGCGATTACTGTTGTAGGCTTTTTGTGTGGCGACGAGGCCGCATAAAGAATCTGCAACAGTCTTTTTTTGGGCCAGTTTGACAGTTTCCACTATGTCGAGTATCGTACTGAAGTGCTGGTGAGTTTTCGTATGTCCCCGCCGGCGGCCCCCCCTGAAAGTAAATAAACAAATATGTATCGACCTGACTTGATTCGGAATGTTGCCATTGTGGCGCACGTTGACCATGGCAAGACTACCCTTGTGGATAAACTTTTCCAACAAAGCGGAATGTTTCGCGAAAATCAGGCTGTTGCAGAGCGCCTGATGGATTCAATGGATCTGGAACGTGAACGTGGCATCACGATCGCATCTAAGAATGGTTCCTTTCAGTACGGCGAACATACCATCAATATCATTGATACGCCTGGGCATGCTGACTTTGGCGGACAAGTTGAACGGGTGTTGCAGATGGCTGATGGGGCGCTGTTGCTGGTGGATGCCCAGGAGGGCCCCATGCCCCAGACGTTCTTCGTATTAAAAAAAGTGTTGGCGCGTAATATTCCCGTCATTGTGGTGGTGAATAAAATTGATAAGCCCGCGGCGCGGATTGAATGGGTGGTCAACCATGTGTTTGATCTGTTCGTGAAGCTAAATGCGCACGATAAGGCGCTTGATTTTCATACCCTTTATGCCTCGGCCATAGGAGGCTTTGCTTCCGCTGATTCGCATAAACAGGGAACGGACATGCGGCCTATCCTGGATGCAATTATCAAATATATTCCCATGCCAGCGGGTGATCCCGAGGCTCCCTTGCAGTTGCAGGTTAGCTCGATTGATCATTCGCCGTTTATGGGGCGGCTAGGCATTGGTAAAATTACTTCCGGCTTCATCAAGGTGGGCATGCCCGTGGTAGTGGCTAACATGGCGGGCAAATTAGTTCCCACGCGTATTACCAAGCTCTATCGTTTCAACTGTAATCAAAAAGTTGAGACCGAGCATGCGGGCTTGGGCGAGGTTGTAGCGGTGGCGGGACTGGATACGGTGGCGATTGGCGATACGTATACCGATCCTGAATTTCCCAGTCCGGTCGCATCGATTCCAGTGGACCCCCCCACACTTTCCATGAATTTTATACCCAATAATTCTCCCTTTGCCGGCACGGAGGGCACTTTTGTCACCTCGATTCACGTCGCCGATCGTTTAAAGCGGGAAGCTTTGTATGATGTGGCGCTGGAGGTTGAAGTGTTGAGCGATGGATCAGGCCACAAGGTTTCCGGGCGAGGTGAGTTGCATTTGTCTATCCTGATCGAAAAGATGCGCCGTGAGGGCTATGAATTTCAGGTCAGCTGTCCCAATGTTATTTACCGGGAAGTGGACGGCAAAATACTCGAACCCTATGAAGAACTCACCATTGATGTGGCGGAGCAATACATGGGCACAGTGATCGAGAAACTCGGGGCGCGTAAGGGCATCATGCTTGAGATGGAAAAGGGTGCCGGGATGAACCGCCTGAAGTATCGGATCCCTACGCGGGGGTTGCTCGGGTTCAAGTCCGAGTTTATGTCGGATACCAAGGGGATGGGCGTGCTTACCTATATTTTTCTCGAATATGGTCCCTTCGCTGGGGAGATGCGCAAGCGGCGAAACGGGGTGTTGATTTCAATGGATACGTGCCAAACCGTTTCTTTTGCGCTCTTCAATTTGCAAAAACGTGGCAAAATGTTTATGGGGCCGGGAGTCCGGGTCCAAAAAGGACAGATCGTCGGGGAGCATTGCCGCGATAACGACCTGGTCGTCAATCCGGCAAAGGGTAAGCAGCTTACTAATATGCGTGCGGCCGGTTCCGATGAGAACATCATCCTTACCCCGCCCACGATGATGAGCTTGGAAGATTGCATTGCCTATATCAACGAGGATGAACTTGTAGAGGTCACTCCCAAGAGCGTCCGGCTTCGAAAAGATCCCAAAGCCCGGAAGGCCGCCAAAGCACAAGAAGACTAATTTCAGTTCCTACTTATCAATAATGAGGCTTGAATAATTCACCCCATCTAATCATAGTGCCTCATTGATAAAAGCGGCGGAGAAGGCGGGGGCGCATGAGTTATTACAAATTATTAGGCTTAGATGACGAGCCGTTTTCGACGAGCCCGGATCCCTCTTATTTTTTTCAGTCGGCGCAACACAAGTCTGCTTTGACACGCTTGCGCATTGCGCTGAACCTCAAACGCGGTCTCAGTATTATAGTTGGTGACCCTGGGACCGGCAAGACAACGCTGAGTCGTAAGCTTTCACAAATACTTAGTAACGAAGATGATGTGTGTTTTTCGATGATCCTGAACCCCTATTTCAGAACGCAAAAGCAATTTTTATCACGGTTGGTAGCGATTCTTCATGCCCCCATAGATCCCAGAAAAACGTCAGGATTGGATTGCATCGAGGCCGTGGAGCAATTCCTTTACAAAACAGGGGTACAGGAAAAGAAACGTGTGGTGTTGCTGATTGATGAGGCCCAGCTTTTACCCCCCTATGTCCTCGAGATTTTGCGTATATTACTAAATTATGAAACGAATGAGTTCAAAATCCTCCAATTGGTGTTAGTTGGGCAAATGGAGTTAGTCCCTGTGCTAAGCAAGATGCCAAATTTTTGGGATCGCATTGCTTTGAAATGCGTCATTAATCCTTTGAATTTTGATGAGACCAAGGAAATGATTAAATACAGGTTATTGCAAGCGGGATATCATGGATCCGGTTTGTTCAGAGACGATGCGATCCGATTGATTCACGCCCACACCAGGGGTTATCCCCGGCAAATGTCCATTCTCTGCCACAATCTTTTAGAGACTCTGGTGATGAGGGAGCGTTCGGTTATTGATGAGGGGCTTGTGAAGGAAGTTTTGGCGGAAGAATTACGCCCCGTTTCAGGGGTTGCCGAGCTGGCTCCAATTGTGTATTAAGGGGCATTCATTATGAAGGCAATATTAAGCATATGACACCGGAGGAGAAGCTTCTGGCGTTGATCCAGCAGGATAAGCGACAGGCGGGTACTATTACTCCGCAAGAAAAGCTATTGGAATTGATTGAGCAGGATAAGCGGAAAAAAGAGCCGTCTATTCCTTCCCAACCGGTCGTGGTAGTAGCGCCTCCCTCGCAGGTTGTCAAAAAACCGGCCCCTCCCGTTCAACCCGTTTCAGCTCAGGTTAAGCCTATTCCGGCGGAAATTTTGATCCCTGTGTCGGTTAAACCGACGACAGCTCCGGTTACAGTACCTGTTCCTGAAAATCCCAAGCCTTCTGTTGTGGCTCCGCCGGCACTAATGACCTCCTCTCCAAGTGAAGTATCGCCGCCCGTCCCCGCCAAACCCGTGTCAGTGATTGAGGCAAAAAAAACGGGCAACCCTTTAGGGGCTAAGTCTACGCAGACAAATGCTGAGCCAGTGAAAGCCCCGCTGATTGTTATGACGCCGCCTGCTGCCGTCAAAAAAGTTGAGCCGGCGTCGACGCCTGCTGCCGTAATAGCCCAGAAGCCCAGTAGTCTGGAGTCCGAGCCAGCCTCCTCTGTACCCCAACCTTTGTTGTTTCCCACAATTCGTGTGTCGGGCGTGACGATAACGAACCGCGTGTTAGCGGTCATGGTGGCCTTATTGATCGTCATTGTGTTTGTCAGCGTGGCGGGAACCCAGCGTGGTATCAATGATGAAATTAAGCGGCAATTGAACGGAGCCGGAGAGATGTCGGTCGCGCCGTTGACTGTTTCTGATGAACCCATACCTGCTTTAGAGCTTTTGCTTGAAAAAGTAAGTACACGAAATTTCTTTGCTCCCAAATTGTCCGAAAAAGGTAAAGATGGCGGAGACGCTCCGGTCGCGGTAGGGGTAACCAAGGATTTTAAATTAGTAGCCGTTTCTTTAGACGCCACTACGGCCTCCGAATCAATGGCGATCATCAAGTGCAAAACTGATTCAAAAACATATTTCGTTAAAATTGGGGAGAGTGTTGGCGACACCGGTTTTGTATTGTCCAAGGTGTTGGCTGATCGAATTGTCCTGAAACAGCGGAAGCAGGAATTAGAACTGAAATAAAAGGTTGATATGAATAAATACCGATATCGAGCGAATTTAGCCCTGCGGTTTAGTTTGACTTGGGTTTTAGCGGTGGTGATTTTATCTTTTGAGGTGCGGGGGCAGGCCGTAGAAACCACTACACCGGATGTCACCGTCATACCGGTGGACGTCGCGCCGGTCTCAGTCGTGCAGGCCTTAACACCCCGACCGCATATGATAAGTGAATATCATCTGCCGGGCCTTGAAAAAAAGATCTCCCTGGACCTGCTCGAGTCCATGGATGTGGTGGATCTTCTCAAGTTCCTGTCGGTCAAGGCTGGTTTGAATATCATTATTGGTAAAGACGTCGCGGGCTCCAGCAAGCTGATGATCAAGGACGTAACCATCGGGGATGCGATGGAGATGGTGCTGGCCGCAAATAGTCTCGCTTATGAGATTCAGGGCAACATTATCAAAGTGATGACTGACAAGGAATACCGGGAGCTTTATGGCGAAGGGTTCTATGAGCGTAAGAAGGCAAAAATCATTTCGCTCAAGTCTTCTATTCCCAGCCAGATGGCGCTCCTGCTGGAGCAAATTAAGAGCACAATGGGGAAGATCGTTTATGACGATGGTACCGGAAACATCATTTTGATTGATACCCCTGAAAAAATCAGGGAAATGGAAGAGGTGATCAATAAAGCCGAGCTTCCCGCGTTTCAGCGCGCTTACCCTACTGTGACGACGAATTTTGTGTTGCAGTATGCTTTGCCTGAGAAAATTGAGCCTTTAGTGACGCCCATGCTCACGAAAATTAAGGATGCCAGTATTGGGCAGTTAAAGGTGGACGCTCGAACCAAGACACTCATTGTGACGGATTTGCCTAATGTGGTTCAGAGAATCGGGGATCTGGTAGCGATGTTTGATCGGCCTCAAAAACAGGTTTTCATCGAAGCCAAAATCGTACAAGTTCAATTGTCGGACAAAACAACCTTTGGCGTAAATTGGGATTATCTCTTTCAGGGGCTTGACCCGCGTTTCTCTCTGAATCCCGTTTCAAAAATGACCTCGGCCGGTGGGGTTGATCCTCTGGGCCAAGCGGTGGGTGGGAGTGTAACTTACCATACCATCGCGGCGGGTGCGGATTTAAATGCAGTTGTGAAGGCCTTGTCGACCGTTGGAAAAACCAAATTATTGCAGAACCCACACATCGCCACCTTGGATGGTAAAGAGGCCACCATTAAAGCGATCACCACTCAGCCTTATTCTGAACTGCAATACGAAACCGGGAGTTCAAATATAGTCGGAAAAACTTATAAGTTTGTTGAGGTTGGCGTGACGCTGGCGGTAACACCGCATATTAATGAGCTGGGCTTTATTACCTGTGAAATCCGACCGGAAATCAGTTCAGTGCTCAGTTGGTACAATTCGGATCCTAATGACGCCGCCGGAAACTCGGGTGTGCCTGTGGTAAAGAAGTCATATGCCGAAACGAGCGTCAGCGTAAAAGATGGAGTGACGATCATTATCGCGGGGATGATCGATGAGAGCCAGATTAAGAAGCGGACGCAAATACCTTTCCTGGGCAGTATCCCCTTGTTAGGTGTGCTTTTCAGGTATGACGAGAATACTACCGAAAGTTCAGAGACCATCGTTCTGCTGACCCCTCGGATTGTTACGGGAGACAAATTTTTTGAACGATCTCGCGATATGAAGAAGCCGGTAAAAGGGGCGATCCCTTCAAGCGGTTTGACTGCCTCCGAAATGGTGCCGTGAGGGACGTCCCGCGTTAGACGACGTCTCGGGTGGGATAGAAACGTTAAAAAAGATCAGGGTGTATGTTTGTAACCCATGCCATGAAATACTTTGTCATACTGCTTTCATTGAGCGTTATTTCATGCGTTTTAGCTCAAGAACCTGTTGCTCCTGCCCGTATTGATGCGGCTACCTATCAACGTGTTGTGGAAGAGAATCTGGATTTGCGCAAGGAGCAAGCCCGAATTGAAACTGAAACGGGACTCCTGCGTCGTAAAAACGCCACTCTTTTGCTCGATATACAGGACCTCGAACGCAAACGGGACCAGCTTACGGCTCTGGTCGCACAGCTCAAGACCCCTGATGAGCTTGCTTCACAGATGGCGCGTCTTCATGCCGAGAAAGTAGTGCTCGTTCGTGAAATCGAGCACCTGAGGGAATCGATTACGGCGAATGCAACGCCTACGACAAATCAGCCAACGGCTGTGGCGGCACCTGCTCGCGAATCCGATCTCTTTCGCAAGTTGGAACGGGAAAATGCTGACTTGCGAGGGGAGTTAGCGAAAGCCCGAGCCATGGGAATGAATGAATCGGTGGCAAAAGAAATTACGGAAAAGAGCGAGATGGCTTTGAAGGGTGAGGTGTCTCAGCTTGCGGCCCAGTATAAAGAGGTATCTACCGCGTTGGGGGCGATTCGACGCCGCGAGGCGGCGTTGACAAAAGCCATGGAGAAGCAGGCTAAAAAAACGTTCGATGCTGAAAAAGCCCTCCGAAAAGCGCATGAAGCGCAGGCCCAAAAAGATGAGGAAGCTGAGGCGGCTAAGGAGAAAGCTCAGAAGGCTGAGGTGGCACTCGAGAGATTGAAAGCTAAGACATCCGCCTCTGCCAGTTCCGCGACTCAGCAGGTTGATTCGGCGGCAACCGTTTTGGTTCTATTGGCGGACGGACAAAAGAAATTGCTCTCGGGCCGTGTTACTGACGCTGAGAAATTATATCTTTTGGCGTTCAAACAAGAGCCGAAGAATGCGGTTATCAGCTATAACTTGGGCGTACTTTATGGGGATTATCTTAAGGATTATGCTAAGGCGCTTATATATTATCGCAACTATCTTGAATTGGCTCCCACGGCTGCCGATGCGAGTATTGTTCGGTCCTGGCTTATTGATATGAAGGCCAAGGCGAAATGGTGAGAGTCCCAGTCCTATGAGACGGGAAATCAAATTAATTAGTTTGGTATTTGCACTTGTAGTGGGCCCTGCCATAGCCTTGTCTTTTTTAGCGGCAAGAGTCCTTGAGAGCTGGCAGATTGTGCTTCAAAAGCGCATGGCATCTGATGCGGCCCGTGTACTCGATAATGCCGTTGCCGCTTGGGATTATGAGCTTCAATCGCTCCGCACCATTCCCGCTTTGCCTCCAAGGCAGCTGCATATTCCGAAAGCTTGGGTCGTCTATGCGGCAGATTTAACCTCACAGAACTCATGGATCGAAGGGGTTTATGCTTTTAAGCCTGGCTTTGGCTTGCTGTATCCGGCGGATGCGACTTTGGGTGCTAAGTTTGAACGTTCTGTATCGGCAGGCGGATTTGGAAGCGAGCTTGCACGGGGCGGTGCCGCTCTCGAGCAAGGGGACACAAATTCTGCGATCCATATTTTTCAAAAGGTGGCTGGATTAAAAGTCCAAAATCAAGTTGAACCCGGGAAAGCCAGCGAGAAAGCCGAATCCCCGCCGTACTTTGCGGAGCAGCAGGATCCGGATGAAGGCTTTTACATTGATCTGATTGCTCTTAAGAAACTGGCGGAGATTTCTGATCAGAAAGGAGAGGTCGCACGATCAAGGGAGATCCGTGAGCAAGCGCTCGAGCGCCTACTGGATCGTTATGATGAGCTGGTCCCGCTTCAGCGGGATTTGATGATTGAGTGGATGACGGAGGAAAAGGCGACCCACCCCCAGCCCCTCCAAGGAGGGGATCAAGATATTGGCCGGCTGACGCCTTCACGATTGATACCCACCTTGGAGGGGCGGGGGGTGGGTTGCTCTGTCTTGCGGGCAC